>JBDLRC010000056.1:0-4329 GCA_039800265.1 Pseudomonadota bacterium | reverse complement strand
AGCCCAAGGCCGAGCCGGTGAAGACCGCGGCTGTTGCCGTCAGCAAGCAGTAACGAGATTCAGCACACGAAACATCATCAGTAAAAACGCCGATTCAAGGAGAACACAATGAGCGCTGTATTGGGACCACAACACGGAGTCGCTGGGCACGACGACCATGCCCATGATCACCCGCACGGCTGGCGTCGTTGGGTGTATGCCACCAATCACAAAGACATTGGAACTCTCTACCTCTGGTTCGCATTTTCGATGCTTTTTATCGGCGGAATTCTGGCGCTGGGCATTCGTGCCGAGCTCTTTAAGCCCGGCCTGCAAATCCTGAACCCTGAGCTGTTCAATCAGTTCACCACCATGCACGGCCTGATCATGGTGTTCGGCGCGATCATGCCGGCCTTCGTGGGCTTTGCGAACTGGATGATTCCGCTGCAAATCGGCGCCAGCGATATGGCATTTGCCCGCATGAACAACCTCAGCTTCTGGTTCATGATCCCCGCCGCTCTGCTGCTTGTAGCATCGTTCTTCGTGCCCGGTGGTGCCACCGCTGCAGGCTGGACGCTCTACGCACCGCTGTCCACCCAGATGGGTGTGGGCATGGACATGGCGATCTTCGCCGTCCACATTCTGGGCGCAAGCTCCATCATGGGCTCGATCAACATCATCACGACCATCCTGAACATGCGCGCTCCTGGCATGACTCTGATGAAGATGCCGATGTTTGTGTGGACCTGGCTGATCACCGCTTATCTGCTGATTGCCGTGATGCCTGTGTTGGCCGGTGCGATCACCATGCTGTTGACCGACCGCCATTTCGGCACCAGCTTCTTTAATGCGGCCGGTGGTGGCGACCCCGTGATGTACCAGCATATTTTCTGGTTCTTCGGCCATCCCGAGGTCTACATCATGATTCTTCCGGCCTTCGGCATCGTGTCGGAGATCATCCCCACGTTTTCCCGCAAGCGGCTGTTCGGCTACAGCTCCATGGTCTATGCGACCGGATCGATTGCCATTTTGTCGTTCGTGGTCTGGGCGCACCACATGTTCACCACCGGCATGCCGGTGACGGGCCAGCTCTTCTTCATGTACGCCACCATGCTGATTGCGGTGCCTACAGGCGTGAAGATTTTCAACTGGCTGGCGACCATGTGGCGGGGTTCCATGACATTTGAAACGCCGATGCTCTTCGCGATCGGCTTCATCTTCGTGTTCACCATGGGCGGCCTGACCGGCATTATTCTCTCTGTAGCACCGGTCGATATTCAGCTTCACGACACCTACTACGTCGTCGCCCACTTCCACTATGTGCTGGTGGCGGGTTCGTTGTTTGCGCTCTTTGCGGGCGTCTACTACTGGCTGCCGAAATGGACCGGCCACATGTACAGCGAGACACTGGGCAAGTGGCATTTCTGGCTGTCGATGATTTTCTTCAACATCACCTTCTTCCCGATGCACTTCTTGGGACTGGCAGGTATGCCCCGCCGCTATGCCGACTACAACATGCAATTTGCAGACTTCAATGCAATTGCTTCAGTCGGTGCCTTTGGCTTTGGTCTGAGCCAGCTGCTGCTGCTCTACATCGTGATCAAGTGCATTCAGGGCGGCCCCAAGGCGGCCGACAATCCCTGGGAGAGCAATCAGGGTGGCCTGGAGTGGAGCGTGCCCTCGCCGGCCCCGTTCCATACGTTTGAGACACCTCCGGTGTTCAAAGGCCAGGCCCATTAAGCGCTAAGCGACATAGCGAGACGCGGATGAGTCAGCATCAACGCTCCAATCTACGGCTGGCCCTGATCCTGGCATCAGTGGCCGCCGTATTTTTTGCAGGCATTGTGGCGAAGTACGTTCTCTTTCCGGTATGAGCGATCAGACTCCCTCGCCGGTGGGCAAGACAGATAATGGCCGCATGATGGGCAAGCTCCTCATGGTGGCCATTCTGATGTTTGGCTTCGGTTTTGCCTTGGTCCCGTTTTACGAAAAGATCTGCGAAGTCACCGGCATTAATGTGCTGGCGAGCCGAGACAAGCTGAATTACGCCGAGGCCCGTGAGTTCGCGAAAAACACCCAGGTCGATAATTCGCGCAGCATCACGATTGAATTTGATGCGAACGTGCAAGGCGCGATGGTGTTTAAGCCCAAGGTGGCCCACATGAAGGTCCATCCTGGTGAGCTCGCCACGGTCACCTACGAAGTGGTGAACGCAACCGAGGGCGCCCTGGTGGGCCAGGCGATCCCGAGTTATGCCCCGCGCCACTCGGCCAGTCATTTCAAAAAGCTGGAGTGCTTTTGCTTTCAACAACAAGAGCTGAAGGGCAAGGAAGTCCGTGAGTTTCCGGTCGTGTTTGTGATCGATCCGAAGCTGCCGGCCGACATCAGCACCATTACATTGAGCTATACATTTTTTGAAGTTGCGGGACACCGATCGGCAGCCACTGTAAACCGCGACATCAGCGGTAAATCGGGGGGTTGACGGTTTGGAGGATGTCAAAGGGTCGCCCCCGGCCAAGGCCAGTTTTCTGCAGACACTGTCGGCAGTGCTCTGGTCGTTTTTCGGGGTTCGCAAAGGCCGCGATCACGAGCGTGACATGGCCAGCCTGAATCCGGTGCATGTGGTCATCACCGGAGTTCTGGCGGGAATAGTGTTTGTGGTGGGGCTGGTCATGGTCGTGAAAACGATTCTTGCCTAAGGCCTACCCGAAACGGTTGATTTATAAGAAGCAATTTGGAAGACACAGGGGGAGAGAAATGAGTTCAAGCAGCCACGCACCGTATTACTTTGTGCCCGCGCCGAGTAAATGGCCGTTGGTCGGTTCCATTGCGATGGTCCTGACGTTGTTCGGCGCAGTCGGTGTCATCAATGCGCATGGCTACGGGACATGGTCATTGCTGGCCGGATTTGCCGTATTGATCTACATGTTCTTTGGCTGGTTTGGCGAGGTCATTGCCGAGTCCGAGGGCGGTCAGTACAACGCCCGAGTCGATGCGAGTTTCCGTTGGAGCATGAGCTGGTTTATCTTTTCCGAGGTCATGTTCTTCGCCGCCTTCTTTGGCGCGCTGTTTTATGCCCGCGTCATTTCGATGCCCTGGCTGGGTGATCTGGACCACAAGTCGATCCTCTGGCCTGACTTCAATGCGGTCTGGGGCCAGGGCACGGGGCCTGCCGGACTGATCGAGGAATACAAGACGATGGGGCCGTTCTGGATCCCCACCATCAACACAGCCCTGTTGTTGACTTCGGGTGTGACGTTGACGATTGCCCACCATGCCTTGCGTGACAACAACCGCGGCAAGCTCGTGTTTTGGCTCGCCGCGACCATTCTTCTCGGCTTTGTGTTTTTGGGATTTCAGGCCTACGAGTACATCCATGCTTACCGTGATCTGAACCTGAAGCTCACATCCGGAATCTTTGGCTCGACATTTTTCCTGCTGACCGGATTCCACGGATTCCACGTCTGTGTGGGTGCCATCATGCTCGCCGTCATTCTCGGCCGATGCGTCAAGGGCCACTTCAAACCCAACCAGCATTTTGGATTTGAGGCCGCCGCCTGGTATTGGCACTTCGTGGACGTGGTGTGGCTAGGACTCTACGTCGTGGTGTACTGGCTGTAATGATTTGATGTGCAGGCCCTTGCGTCGTCGCAGGGGCCTGTCACAGCGCATGATCCGGGAGCGCTGTCAGTAACGAATCCCGGTGGTCTGTACCCAGCCCATCTGGTGGGCGACGATTAAAAACAAAAACAGTGCGATCGAAAAGCCCACGCGAAAGGCGAGGGCCCGCACGGTTTTGTTGCTGGCGCCCTTGTCGCGCATCAGATAAAACAACGCGGACCCAAGGCTCAACAGAATCAGTCCAAACGCAATGGCAATCAGAATGCGCATAGCGATGCAATCTCGAAAGGTTAGTCAGGCCACATGGTAGCGAAATCCAGTGCGACCCGACGCTGGCTGGCCGTTGTGGTTGCGGGCACGCTCGCCATCACGGCGGTGAATCTCGGTGTCTGGCAGCTGGGCCGGGCCGACGAAAAGCAGCAGCTTATGGACCGCCGCGCATCGCGCACGACGCCGATGAAGATGGGCGAGTCTGCGACTGTCGGCGCCTGGCAGCCCACCATCACCGCGGAATCGTTGGATCAGCAGCACGTAGTGCTTCGGGGCCAGTGGTTATTGGATCAGTCGATTGCGTTGGACAACCGGGCCTGGGATGGCCGTGCCGGCGTGCATGTTCTCACGCCGCTTCGGCTTGGGGATCAAAGCATCGTGTGGGTCAATCGGGGCTGGATGGAGAAAGCACCGGGGCTTCAGACGGTCGCGTTTCCCCCTGCAATACCCGCCGTGGAT
>JBDLRC010000055.1:0-3089 GCA_039800265.1 Pseudomonadota bacterium | reverse complement strand
TTTGTTTGCTGCTCGCGTTGACGGCAATGGCCGCACCTCAGCCCACGACCGTTACAGCACCCCGGTCACTCGTGGCGGCGGTGATTGAGCCGTTTAAGGAATTTTTTGGCCGTGGCGGCGCGGTGCTGATTCTGGTCACCATCATCCTTTACAAACTGGGTGATGCGTTCGCGGGTAGTCTTTCCACCGCATTTCTAATTCGTGGAGCGGGATTTACGCCGGCCGAAGTGGGCGCGGTGAACAAAGGTATGGGCCTGTTGGCGACCCTGGTAGGCGGCCTGGCCGGCGGTCTTTTGATGTCCAGGATTTCGCTCTGGAAGGCCTTGTTGATCTTCGGCCTTCTGCAGGCGATCACGAATCTTGGCTTTTGGTGGCTGGCCGCCTTTCCGCCAAGCCTGGCCGGCATGACCGCCGTGGTCTTGCTTGAAAATCTTGCTGGGGGAATGGGGACCGCCGCCTTTGTGGCCTTGCTGATGGCTTTGTGCGATGTGCGCTTTACGGCCACTCAGTTTGCGCTGCTATCGGCGCTGGCATCCATCGGGCGTGTAGTGGTAGGCCCTGTAGCTGGCGTTACCGCGACCGACTGGGGCTGGGCAAACTTTTTCTTGTTGTCGACTGCAGCAGCGCTTCCGGGCCTGGTGATGCTGTTTGCGATAAAGCCCCATTTGGAGCGTTATCGCGTGACGTCTGCACCGACTACTTAACCACCAACACAGGAATGGGGCTGTGGCTGATGAGCTTGGTGGTGACAGAGCCAAGAATCAGATCGCTGATGCTGCTGCGGCCCTTTCCGCCTACGATCAACAGATTTAAGTTTTCTTTTTTAATGATGTCGATAATCGTGGCCGCCACCTCGCCATGGCCTTTCACTACGGTAAAGGCCTGGCCTGCCGCGGTGAGAATATTTTTTGCTTCTTTGAGCTCTTCCTCTGCGATCTGATCCATGTACTGCTCAATCTGATGCCGGTCAATGCCTTTGGCCACGGGTGAGATCAATGCTGACAGATGAACGTTGAGCAGCAGCAATGCGGGTTTCTCTTTCAGAGCATTGGCAATGCTTACTGCCTCGCGAACCGCACGAAGCGAGTTATCGGAACCGTCGACCGCAATGGCAATACGCATGATGTGCACCCTTTCTATGGAAAACGCAGGCCGTACATGAATCGGGCCTAGCCCTATTCTACCGTGACGCTTTTGGCCAGATTGCGTGGCTTATCCACATCATTGCCGCGTGCAAGCGCCACGTGGTAGGCCAGCAGCTGCAGGGGTATCACGTGCAAAATGGGCGAGAGCAGTCCTGCATGGTCCCCGAGTGTGATCACGTGCATGCCATCGGCAGAAGCGATACCGGCGCCCTTATCGGCAATGATGTAGAGCTCCCCGCCACGGGCCTGCACTTCCTGGAGATTGCTTTTTAGTTTCTCCACGAGCTGGTCGTTGGGGGCCACGGCCACGACGGGCATATCGGCATCGACCAGCGCCAAGGGGCCGTGTTTGAGCTCGCCTGCGGCATACGCCTCGGCGTGGATGTAGCTGATCTCTTTGAGCTTGAGGGCGCCTTCCATCGCGATGGGATAGTGGATACCGCGCCCTAGAAATAATGCATGCTGTTTTTCCACAAATCGCGTGGCCCAGGATTTAAATTCGGATTCGGCGGAAAGCACCTGCAGCGCCGCGGCCGGAAGATGGCGTAACTGGCCCAGCAGTATCTGCTCCTGGGCCGGCGATAGATGGCCCCGCAGCTTAGCCATCACCAACGTGAACAGAAACAAGGCGGCAAGCTGCGTGGTGAAGGCCTTGGTTGAGGCAACGCCGATCTCGGGGCCTGCACGGGTCAGGAACTTCAGGTCGGAGGCGCGCACAAGGGTCGACTCGGGCACATTGCAGATGGACAGGCTTGCCAGCAGGCCCTGACGTTGGGCGTGTTGCAAGGCGGCCAGGGTGTCGGCTGTTTCGCCTGACTGGGAGATGGTGATCACCAGCGTGTTGGCCTGGGCCACACTTTCACGGTAACGGTACTCACTGGCGATTTCGACAGTGGTCGAGATTTTCGCGATCGACTCTAGCCAATACCGCGCCACCATGGCGGCGTGGTAGCTGGTGCCACACGCCAAAATCAGAATGTGATGTGTTGCCGAAAAAAGAGATTCAGCTTGCGCACCAAAGAGCATGGGTGAGATTGATTGGGCGCCGATGACTTCTTCCAGCGTGGCAGCAATGGCTCCAGGCTGCTCAAACATCTCTTTTTGCATGTAGTGGGCATAGGGCCCAAGTTCGACGGCATCCAACGACAGGCTGCTCACGGTCACAGGCCGTGTCACTGTCCTGTCCTTACTATCCAGAATACGAATCTCAGAGGGGGTAAGGCTTGCCAGATCGCCATCTTCCAAGTAGATGATGTTGCGCGTGACCTGAAGCAAGGCCGAGGTGTCGGACGCCAGAAAATTTTGCCCGCTTCCCTCAATGCCACACCCGATCAAAAGGGGTGCGCCATGCCGTGCACCAACCAACAGGTCTGCATCACGATCGCAGATGGCCGCAATGGCAAACGCACCCATGAGCCGGCCTCTGGCCTGATCGACTGCTTCGGTGAGTGTGGCCGAGGTCCGACGAAATTTATGAATCAAATGTGCGATGACCTCGGTATCGGTCTGCGAAGCAAAGTGATAGCCCTGGGCACTGAGTTCTGATCGCAGTGCTTCATGATTTTCGATGATGCCGTTGTGCACAACACATACCGTGAACCCGTTGCCCTCTGAGAGGTGTGGGTGGGCATTGTCGGTTGTTACGCCTCCATGGGTAGCCCAGCGCGTATGGGCAATGCCAAGTGTGGCCTGCAGTGCCTGGGTCTGGGCTTGAAGTTCGGCCACCCGTCCCACCGCCCGAACGCGCGCGATCACTCCGTTGTTGTGCACGGCGAGGCCGGCGGAGTCGTAGCCGCGGTACTCCAGCTTACGGAGCCCCTCAATCAGGACGGGTACAACATTGTGGTGTTCTTGGGGTCGGGCAACAGCCCCCACGATTCCGCACACGGGTTAATGGGCCTTTTTGTGGGGCCGTTTGTACCCCTTGATCGTGACTTGAGGGCT
>JBDLRC010000054.1:0-3454 GCA_039800265.1 Pseudomonadota bacterium | reverse complement strand
CCCCATTTTGTTTCATCTTTTGGAGCATGCCGACTGCATTGAAGACCAGCATGTCATGCTGCAAAAAGAGGTGGTGGATCGTATGGTTGCGCCGAGCGGCTCCAAGATCTACGGCCGCCTGTCGGTCATGCTGCAGGCCCGTTACCGACTGGAGCGGTGTCTGCATGTGCCGCCCGGCGCGTTTTATCCGGCACCCAAGGTTGACTCATCGGTGGTGCGGATGGTGCCGCTGCCCTCCGATCAGGTCCTGGTCAAGGATTGGGTTGTCTTTGCAGCCGTGGTGATGACCGCGTTTTCTCAGCGTCGCAAAATGCTGCGCAATACGCTGGCGGGTTACGGCGATGCCATTGACTGGGCGGCCTTGGGTATTGCGCCGACCCAGCGTGCTGAAGAACTTTCAGTGGAGACGTTTGCTGCGCTGGCCAATCAGGTCAGCTCGTTTGCTTAGAACGTGGGCAGTGCGTCAAGACGAGTCTTGCGCAAGATGGACTTGCCTTCTTCGTAGTTCGGCAGAATATCGGCCACTTCGTTCCAGAATCCGGGGCTGTGGTCCATCGTGTGGGTATGGGCGAGCTCGTGCGCGATCACGTAGTCGATCACCTCTTGCCCGAAATGAATCAGTCGCCAGTTCAGCCGAATGTGGCCGTCTTCGGTGCAGCTGCCCCAGCGGCCACGCGCATTGCTGAGGCTAAATTTGGTGTAACCGCGGCCCGACTGCTCACTGATTTTCTTTAAGCGCTGGGCAAACAGGGTCTTGGCCTGCTGCTGCAGCCAGGCGTGGACTGTGTCACGCACCCGGTCCATGCCCGCATCGGCAGGCAGAGCCAAGGCCAGTTCTCGACGAAAGTCGTCCCACTGTGTTTTCTTGAGTGTGGGGGCCAGCAGCAGCGTCATGGGCTTTCCTAGGTACTGCAGGCTCGCGCCGTGGGCCCACTGCTGCTCGGGCAGCAATCGATGTTGATCGCTCTGGTACCACTCGGCAAGACGGGCCAGTAGCCACTTCGACTTTTCTTGCAAGATGTATTCAATGTCGCTCACCGGAACCCACTTCGGCGCGTTGACTTGAATCATGCCCTGGCCAATCGACATGCCGACTGTTTTGCGGCGTGTGCGCTTGAGTGCCCAGGGCACGGTCTGGCCCTGCAATGCAACGGTACGGTGTTTTTTGGGAGCGCCTTTGGCCGGCGGAGAGGCGGTGCCGGAAGCGGTAGATGATGTGGAGGAGTCGTTGCCTCCGAAAAACAAAGAGAACTGCTCAAAGAGCGTCATGAAAGCCCTCGATGTGATCGGTGCGGACTGATGGCATGCATTTCTTGTTGTATCCAGTTTTCGACCTTGCCCATCAGGGTAGACGGATCTTCGCCGTCCGGCAAGAGGGGCGGCCCTATGGACACGGTGATTTCGCCTGATTTTTTGAGGAACGACTTGCGTGGCCAGAGGTCGCCGGAGTTCATCGCAATGGGAATGACCGGCGTGTTGGTGGCCACCGCGAGCCGAGTGCCACCCGTTTTGAATCGCACATGATGTCCTGGCCGCACGCGAGTGCCTTCCGGAAAAAAGACCATCCAACGCGATTGCTTGTACAGAACATCTCGGCCTTTCGCCTCAATCTGTTCGAGTGCGCGGGTGCCTTTGCTGCGATCAATCGCGATCATATTAAGGAGTGCAATGCCCCAGCCGAAAAATGGAACCCACAGCAATTCGCGTTTAAAGACAAAGCACAGCGGGGTGGCGAAGTAAGCGGGATAGAAAAACGTCTCCCAGGCCGATTCGTGTTTGGATAGCAAGATGACCGGTCCATCGGGAAGATGATGTTGACCGATTACGCGATAACGAATGCCCAGAATGGTCCGGGCTGCCCAGATGCACATGGCAGGCCAGCGCATGGCCAGTGCATAGCGTTGACGAAATGGAAGAAACGGGCCAAGGATCAGAAACAGGGTGGCCCACACCGTCAGTGACACGACCTGAAACAGAAGAAACACAGTGGCGCGAAAAGCAGCCATCAAGATGCGTGTGCACCCGCAAGAATGGCCGTGACGGCGCCGAACAAATCATCGGCGATCTGGGTGTTAGCGGGCAGTGCTTTGTCGTTGTCACGTTCGGCAGCGGCCAGTGTGCGCAGCCCCTTGCCGGTTCGTACCAGCCACAAGTCGCAGTCCATCTCCAGGCCGGCCTGGAGATCGCGCAGCGAATCGCCCACCATCGGCACGCCGGCCAGGCCCCGGTTAAAGCGGGCGGAAATATCGCGAAGCAGACCTGCGGCAGGCTTTCGGCAGTCGCAGCCTGCATCGGGGGCGTGGGGACAAAAGAAAATCGCATCAATGCGTCCACCGGCGGCGGCTGTGGCAGACATCATTTTGTTGTGGATGGCGTGCAGGTCGTTGATATCAAAAAGCCCGCGCTCCACGCCCGATTGATTGGTGGCCACCGCCACGTGCCAGCCGGCATGGGTCAGCTGGGCGATCGCCTCGAGGCTTTTCGGAAAGGGTACCCATTCATCGGGGGACTTGATGTAGTCGTCGCTGTCGTGGTTGATCACGCCATCGCGGTCAAGAATGATCAATGGTGCGTTGGACGTGTTCATGCCGCCATGCGTGACAAATCACCGACTTGGTTCATGGCGCGGTGAAGTTGGTCGAGCAGTGCCAGCCGGTTTTGCCGCAGCGCGGGGTCTTCGGCATTGACCATGACCTGGTCGAAGAACGCATCGACGGGACCTTTGAGTGCGGCAAGATCGGCCAATGCGGCGGTGTAGTCGCCCTTGGCCACCGCGGCAGCGGCCTTCGGGGCCAGGGCGGCGAGTGTTTCCGCAAGTGTTTTTTCCGCCGATTCGATCAGACGGCTGGGGTCGACAGATGCGGCCGCATCGGCAGGCCGCGGCTCGGATTTTTTCAAGATGTTGCCAATGCGCTTGTTGGCGGAGCAGAGGGATTGAGCTTCGGGCTGCTTCATGAAGCTGCGTAATGCATCCAGCCGAGCGGGGATTTGGTGAATCTGGTTCGGGCATTGGGCCAGTACAGCCTCAATGGCCTCACTCTCAAACCCTTTTTCCTTGAGCCAGGCACGCAGCCGATCGTGAATAAATGCGGCGATCGCTTGTGCATCGGGCTGCACCGAAGGAATGGCCGTAAAGCAGGCTGCGGTTTCGGAGAGCATAGCCTCCAGATCCAATTGAATCTGACGCTCGATCAGAATGCGCACAATGCCCAGTGCGTGACGTCGAAGCGCAAACGGATCTTTGTCTCCCGTGGGTGCCAGGCCGATGCCCCAGATGCCTACGATGGTTTCCATTTTGTCGGCAAGAGCCAGGGCCACGCCAACGGCGTTACTTGGCAATGCATCGCCCGAGAATCGCGGGTGATAGTGGCCCTCGATGGCCAGCGCCACATCTTCGGATTCGCCATCGTGGCGGGCGTAGTAGGTGCCCATCACACCCTGCAGCTCCGGAAAC
>JBDLRC010000053.1:0-10994 GCA_039800265.1 Pseudomonadota bacterium | reverse complement strand
TTCTTAATCAGGTGCAAACCGACATTGATGTCATTGAGGCCGGCGCCACCACGACTGTAGAACGTTCGACCCTCGTGTCCCAGGTGAACGATCAATAACTTAGGTCCGGTTCGGGGCGTTTAAGGAAAGGCATACGTGGATTTTCAGCAATGGGCCGCAGACGGTCGACAGCGTATCGAGCAGGCCTTGCAGCAGGCCTTGGCAGGCCGCGCGCCCTCAAGGGCTGGTTGGGGCGACTCGGTCTTGCATGAGGCGATGGGCTATGGCGTGCTCGGCGGAGGCAAGCGCCTACGGGCCCTGCTCGCCCTCGCTGCCGGTGAAGCGACTGGGGCACCTGCCTCATGGTGCGAGACGGTTGGGGTTGCCTTGGAGTGTGTTCATGCATTTTCGCTGGTGCATGACGATATGCCGTGCATGGACGACGATGCCCTAAGGCGGGGGCAGCCTACGGTGCATGTGAAGTATGGCCAGGCGCAGGCCCTGCTGGTCGGAGACGCCTTGCAGACCCTTGGATTCGAAGTGCTTGCCGATCTGCCAGCGCCCCCTGATCGCGTCGTGGTCTTGACCCGCCACCTGGCACAGGCCACGGGTGTCCTTGGCATGGCTGGGGGGCAGGCTGTTGACATTGCGGCCGTTGGAACGGCGATGTCGCAGGCCGATCTCGAATCGATGCATGCGCTCAAAACCGGGGCCTTGATTCGGGCGGCCGTGATGATGGGAGCGGCCTGTGGCCAGCCCTCTGTGGCGGAAATGCAGGCCTTGCAGCACTACGCTGAACGCATTGGACTGGCCTTTCAGGTGGCCGATGATGTCCTGGATGTGAGTGCCGATGCCGCCACGCTCGGCAAAACGCCGGGTAAGGATGCGGCAGCGAACAAACCCACCTTTGTGTCGTTGCTTGGATTATCGGGCGCACAGGACTACGCTAGAGGGTTACACGACCAGGCAACACGTGCATTGGCCCCATTGGGCAGCCGGGCCGACCGGCTACTCGACTTGGCGCAGGCGTTGGTGGTCAGGTCGCATTAATTACAACCAGAAAACTACAAGATGTCAGGGACTATGGATTCATCGCAAACGCTGTTGGCTTCGGTCAATATGCCGTCCGACGTTCGTGCGTTGGACCGTCGCCAGCTGCACCAGCTGGCCCAGGAGCTTCGGGATTTTCTTTTGAATTCCGTATCGGCCACCGGTGGGCATTTGTCGTCCAACCTGGGCACTGTGGAACTTACCGTTGCTCTGCATCATGTCTACCAGTTGCCCTATGACCGGCTGGTCTGGGATGTGGGCCATCAGAGTTACCCCCATAAAATTTTGACGGGCCGTCGCGAGCAGATGTCAACGCTGCGCCAGCTCAATGGCATTTCGGGCTTTCCTCGGCGCTGCGAAAGTGAGTACGACGCCTTCGGAACCGCCCACTCATCTACTTCTATCTCTGCGGTGTTGGGCATGGCGGTCGCCTCGAAGATCAAGGGTGAGCATGTTGGCCCCGGCCGACGTCGGCACGTGGCTGTGATTGGCGATGGTGCACTCTCTGGCGGCATGGCCTTTGAGGCCCTTAACAATGGTGGCCTGGACACTGAGCTTGATTTGTTGGTGATTCTGAATGACAACGACATGTCGATTTCACGGCCTGTGGGCGCGTTGTCGAATTATTTGACACGTCTGCTTTCGGGGCGGCTGTACCGGTCGGCCCGCGAGCTCAGCAAACAGGTTTTGGGCGCGATCCCGCCGGTGCGCGAGTTCGCAAAACGATTCGAAGGCCATGCCAAGGGCATGCTGATGCCGAGCACCATGTTTGAAGAGCTCGGCTTTAACTATGTGGGCCCGATCGATGGTCATGATCTTGATGCCTTGATTCCAACGCTCCAAAACCTTCGTGAACTCAAGGGGCCGCATTTTCTGCATGTCATCACGCGCAAAGGCCAGGGCTACCGGCAGGCCGAGGCCGATCCGATTCTTTACCACGGCCCAGGAAAATTCGATCCGGAGGTGGGCATCACGTCCAAGGCATCGTCCAAGCCAACGTACTCGCAGGTGTTTGGCCGCTGGCTGTGCGATGTGGCAGAAAAAGATCCCACAGTCGTGGCGGTTACGCCGGCCATGTGCGAGGGGTCGGGCATGCAAGAGTTCGCACAACGTTTTCCCGAGCGCTATTTCGATGTCGGTATCGCAGAACAGCATGCGGTGACATTTGCCGCCGGCATTGCTTGCGAGGGCCAAAAGCCCGTGGTGGCCATCTATTCCACGTTTTTGCAGCGCGGTTACGATCAACTCATCCACGACGTCGCCCTGCAGAATCTGCCCGTCGTGTTTGCCATCGATCGCGCCGGTTTGGTGGGCGCTGACGGTGCGACCCATGCAGGCATCTACGACTACGCGTTTATGCGTTGCATTCCGAACATGGTCATCATGGCCCCCAAAGACGAGGTCGAGTGCCGCAAGATGTTAAACACCAGCCTCACGATCGCCGGCCCCTCGGCCGTGCGGTATCCGCGAGGTGCGGGCACAGGGGCCGATGCCAATGGCGTCAGTGATACGTTGCCGGTCGGCCGTGCGGAACTCGTGCGAGAGATCACAACACCCGTGGCATCGTCACGCGTGGCCATTTTGGCGTTTGGCTCGATGGTGACACCCGCATTGGCCGCTGCAGAGGCACTCGATGCCACAGTGGTCAACATGCGGTTTGTGAAGCCCATTGATTTGGAGATGATTGAGCGCATTGCCAAGACCCATGACCTTTTGGTGACGGTGGAAGAGCATGTGGTCATGGGCGGTGCGGGGTCCGCCTGCGCTGAGGCACTCGTTGCCCTGGGTGAGCGTATCCCGATGGTGCCGATTGTGCATCTGGGCCTGCCGGACCATTTCATTGATCATGGTGATCATCAGGCTTTGTTGTCGCGTGAGGGGTTGGATGCCAAGGGCATCGAGGCCTTTGTCCGCAGCAAGATCCGTCTGCCGCTTGCATTGAAGGCTGCCTCATGAATGCCCCGGAATCGTCCGCATTGTCTCAGCCCCGCGCCATGCCTGATGTGCAGGGCAGTCGGGATCATCGTAATCTGGCCATTGAACAGGTAGGTGTTCGCGGTGTGCGCTATCCCGTTCGCGTGCTTCGCGACGACGGTAGTGTCGAGGCCTCGGTGGGTGAATTCAGTCTGAGCGTGGGCCTTCCTGCAGATCAGAAGGGCACCCACATGTCACGATTCGTGGAGCTGCTGGAGTCGATGCATCAGCGGGGAGTGGCCCTGTCTGTTAAGGCGATGGGCGAGATGCTTGCCGACATGCTCACGCGTCTGGCCGCCGACTCGGGCCGCATCGAGATCGGGCATGCGTTTTTTATGCTGAAGTCGGCGCCCGTGAGCCAGGTGAAAAGCCTGATGGACTATCGCGTGCGCTGGGCGGCACATCAAGACGCTCAGGGCCCAATGACGGTCGCGTGCACCGTGTCTGTTCCGGTGAAAAGCCTGTGCCCTTGCTCGAAAGAGATTTCTGATTACGGCGCACACAACCAGCGATCAGAGGTCACGGTGACGGTTGATGTCGATCCGGTCGTGGAGATGTCGGTGGAGCGGTTGATACGCACTGTCGAGGCCCAAGCCTCGTGCGAGCTGTGGGGCCTGCTCAAACGCCCCGATGAAAAATACGTGACCGAGCGTGCCTATGACAATCCAAAGTTTGTGGAGGATCTGGTACGCGATGTCGCTCAGGCAGTGCGCGTGCTACCCGGGGTGAGGGGGTTCGTGGCCGAGGCCGAAAACTTCGAGTCGATTCACAACCACTCGGCCTGGGCCCGCATCGTGTCAGACCCCTCGGCCAGCGCCTAGTCCCGAAAATTACCGAAGGTGAGCGGCAGATCGCCCACCTCTTTTTTCAGTAACGCAATCGCCTCCTGCAGGTCGTCGCGCTTGTTGCCTGACACGCGCACGACATCGCCCTGAATGGCGGCCTGCACCTTCATTTTGCTGTCCTTGATGATGCGCACGATTTTTTTGGCATCGTCGCCACCGATGCCGTGGCGTACCTTGATCAGCTGCTTGACCTTATCACCACCGATTTTCTCGATGGACCCGGCATCAAGGAATCGGACATCCACGCCGCGCTTGGCGCACTTTGCGATGAGCACATCACGGACCTGGCCGATCTGAAAATCGCTGTCGCCGAATACCGTGATTTCACGGTCTTTGTGTTCAACTTTGGCGCTGCTGCCTTTGAAGTCAAAGCGGTTTCCGATCTCTTTCGACGTCTGCTCAATGGCGTTGCGCAGTTCAGTCTGGTCGGCTTCGAGGCTTGCATCAAACGAGGGCATGAGGGGTTCTCCGTCGGGCGTTATTTGCGTTTGGTCGCGGCGATGCGCATGCGAAGCGCATTTAATTTAATGAATCCTCCGGCGTCGGCCTGGTTGTAGGCGCCGCCGTCATCATCGAAGGTCGAGATACGGGCATCGAACAGGGATTGCGGTGAGCTGCGACCCACCACAGTGACCGTGCCTTTGTAGAGTTTTAGGCGTACGGTGCCGTTGACCGTGGCCTGGGTGTGATCGATCAGTGTCTGCAATGCGATGCGCTCGGGCGACCACCAGTAGCCGTTGTAGACCAGACTCGCGTAGCGCGGCATGAGGTCATCTTTCAGGTGGGCTACCTCGCGGTCCAGCGTGAGCGATTCAATGGCTCGGTGGGCCCGCAGCAAAATGGTGCCGCCAGGAGTCTCGTAGCAGCCGCGGCTTTTCATGCCGACATAGCGGTTCTCGACCAGGTCGAGCCGGCCGATGCCATGCCGTCCGCCCATGGTGTTCAGCGTGGTGAGCAGCTCGTGGGCTTTCATTTTTTTGCCATTGATGCTGACCAGGTCACCCTTGGCAAATCCCAATTCGATCACCTCGGGTTTGTTGGGTGCCTTCTCAACGGGTACGGTGAGCCGCCACATGCCTGTGGCGGGCGGTTCGCGGCTGGGGTCTTCCAACACGCCGCCTTCGTAGGAGATGTGGAGCAAATTGGCGTCCATCGAGAAGGGCGCTTCGCCCTTGCGTTTTTTGTAGTCGACCGGGATACCGTGCTGGTCGGCATAGGCCAGCAATTTGTCACGGGAGAGCAGGTCCCACTCGCGCCATGGGGCAATCACCTTGATGTTGGGCATCAATGCGTAGGCGCCCAATTCAAACCGGACCTGGTCGTTGCCCTTACCGGTTGCGCCGTGGGAGATGGCATCGGCCCCCTCTTTTTTGGCGATCTCGACCAGCCGCTTGGCAATCAGCGGACGCGCGATCGAGGTGCCCAGAAGGTATTCGCCCTCGTAGACGGTGTTGGCCCGAAACATGGGAAACACAAAGTCGCGCACGAATTCCTCGCGCAGGTCTTCGATATAGATTTTTTTGATGCCGAATTGTTTGGCTTTTTTACGGGCAGGCTCCAGTTCTTCGCCTTGGCCGATATCGGCGGTGAAGGTGATCACCTCGCAGTCGTACTCATCTTGCAGCCACTTCAGAATCACCGAGGTGTCGAGGCCGCCCGAATACGCCAACACAACTTTCTTCACGCCCGTCTTCTTTTTTGGCGCGGATGCAGTACGGGTCGCGGTGCTGCGACGGACAGGGGACTTGGTGGCCATAAGTGTCTTTCTCAGTAGGGGGGTTAAATCACAAACCAGGCGTTCACGCCTATTTTAAGAAATGTTGTCAGTCGTTGATTCGGCCGAGCAAGAGGAACTCCATGAGGGCCTTTTGGGCATGCAGCCGATTTTCGGCTTCATCCCAGACGACGCTTTGCGGGCCGTCGATCACGCTGGCGGCGACCTCTTCACCCCGGTGGGCCGGCAGGCAGTGCATGAATACGGCCTGTGGGTTTGCAATGCGCATCATGTCGTCGTCGACCATCCAGTCTGCGAAGGCCTTCATACGGGCTTCGTTCTCCGCCTCAAAGCCCATCGAGGTCCAGACATCGGTGGTCACCAGGTCGGCGCCTCTGGCGGCCTCCATCGGATCTTCAAACTGCTGGAAATGGCCATTGGAGTGCAGGCCCGCCCGCTCGGGTTCGACCTCGTAACCTGGAGGTGTCGAGACCCGCACCTGAAAGTCGAGTGCCTCGGCGGCCTGAAGCCAGGTATTGCAGACATTGTTGGAGTCACCGATCCATGCCACGGTTTTCCCCCGAATGGGCCCGCGATGCTCAATAAAGGTGAAGATGTCGGCCAGGATCTGGCAGGGATGGTATTCGTTGGTCAGGCCGTTGATGACTGGGACGCGCGACTTTGCGGCGAAGCGTTCCACGATGGTCTGTTCGAAGGTGCGGATCATGACCAGGTCGCACATGCGCGAAATAACTTGGGCGGCATCCTCGACGGGTTCTCCTCGGCCCAGCTGGGTATCGCGGGTGTTCAGATAAATGGCGGCACCGCCGAGCTGGTGCATTCCGGCCTCAAATGAGAGGCGCGTGCGGGTCGACGCCTTCTCGAAAATCATGACCAGCGTTCGATCCTGCAGTGGCATGTGGCGAACGTAGCGCTTGAATCGATCTTTGATGATGCGGGTGCGTGCGAAGACATAGTCGATGTCATCGCTCGACAGGTCCTTGAATTGTAGAAAGTGGCGTATAGGCTTCATCGTGGGCCCGTGCCGAGAAACTGTCGAATGAGCGGAACCAGCAATGACACCACCTGATCGGCCTGTGCCTCGGTGATGGTGAGTGCGGGCAGCAGGCGAATCACTGAATCGGCGGTCACGTTGATGAGCAGCCCCGCTTCGCGGGCCTGCCCGACCAGTTCGCCGCATGGCCGATCCAATTCCACCCCAATCATCAGACCCTGGCCGCGAATCTCGCGCACGCCGGCAAGGCCGTGGAGTGATGCGGTCAGTGCGCCACGTAGCTGTTCGCCGCGTTGGGCCGCGTTCTCGAGAAGTCCCTCGGCCTCAATGGCCCGAATCGTTTCCAGTCCTGCCCGCATGGCAAGCGGATTGCCTCCAAACGTGGTGCCGTGATTACCGGGTTCAAACAGATGGGCCGCCTGGCCGTGGGCCACTACAGCACCGATGGGTACGCCGGAGCCTAGCCCCTTGGCCAGCGGCATGACATCGGGAATCACATCCGCCCATTGGTGCGCGAACCACTTGCCGGTACGGCCGATGCCACACTGCACCTCGTCGAGCATCAAGAGCCAGTTCCGCTCGGTGCAAAGCGTGCGCAGGGCTTTAAGAAATGCGATCTGCGAGGGGCGAATGCCGCCCTCGCCTTGGATGGTTTCAAGAAAGATCGCGCTGATCTGGGGGTGTTGTTGGGCCGCGTGGGCAATGGCATCCAGGTCATTGATGGGCACGCGAATAAAGTCATCGACTAAGGGCTCGAAGCCCTTTTGCACTTTCTCATTTCCGGTCGCCGAGAGCGTGGCAATCGAGCGGCCATGAAACGCCTTTTCGAATACGATGGTTTTCGGACGATCAAAGCCACGTTGGTGGCCATGTTTACGGGCAAGCTTGATGGCAGCCTCATTGGCCTCGAGCCCCGAATTGCAAAAAAATACATTCGTCATGCCCGAGAGCCGGACAAGTTCTGCGGCCAGCTCTGACTGCAGCGGAATTTCGTAGAGGTTCGAGGTGTGAATCAGTCGGCCGACTTGTTCGCGCAGGCCGGCGACCAGGCCGGGGTGGTTGTGGCCAAGTGTGTTGACCGCGATGCCAGACAGTGCGTCGAGGTACCGCTTACCCTGCGTATCCCAAAGCCAGACGCCGTCACCGTGCGTAAAGGCCACCGGCTGCCGGGAATAAGTTGTCATCAGGGCATGATGTAGACGGTCCGTCATGTCCGCAGGGTCTCTTGGTTGGGTAAGTGGCGCGTGGCGCCCGAGATTTCACAGTTCAGTCCGATAGAATACCCGTTTCCAAGGGCTAAGCCCCTCGCATCCTGTGTCCGAGTCACCTGCCTCACCTCAACAATTTCTTATTCAGGGCGTCACCCATGCCGGCCGAGTGTTTCGTCCGAGTGATTGGGCTGAACGCCTTTGCGGCGTGATGTCGCCGTTTCGGCCCCCCGGTGCCCGTCCGATGGCGGGCGCCCATCTGCAGTATTCACCCTACGTACACCCGGTGATGGTCGGGTCGGTCAAGTGCGTGCTGGTCGACGCACGGCTCGATGACATTGAGCCGATGGCCATGGAGTTTGTGCGCAACTTCGCGCGTGACAACGATCTCCCGTTTGTGGAGGCCCGTGATGTGCCTTCGCTAGGCGAGGGCGGCTAGCACCCGTTCGGTGATGGTCTCGACTGCGCCAACGCCCGACACCGTGACCACCTTAGGCGCTTTCCGATCTTGGGTCGACGCCCAGCGCTGATAAAAATCGACCAGGGGTTTGGTCTGGCTGTGATAGATCTCCAGCCGTTTGCGCACGGTGGATTCCTTGTCGTCGTCACGCTGGATCAGCGGCTCTCCGGTGACATCATCTTTGCCTTCTGATTTCGGTGGATTGAATTTCACATGGTACGTGCGGCCACTGGCCACATGCACACGGCGGCCGCTCATGCGATCGATGATGTCTTCGTCGGGTACGGTGATCTCCAGCACGGCATCAAGCAGCACATCGGCGTCTTTCATTGCCTGCGCCTGGGGGATGGTGCGTGGGAATCCGTCAAAGAGATACCCCGAGCCGCAGTCGGGCTGCGTAAGACGCTCTTTCACGAGATTGATGATGATGTCGTCGCTGACCAGACCGCCGGCATCCATCACTTTTTTTGCTTCCACGCCCAGCGGTGTGCCGGCCTTTACGGCCGCACGAAGCATGTCACCCGTGGATACCTGCGGAATGTTGTAGCGCTTGGTGATGAAGGCCGCTTGTGTGCCTTTGCCCGCACCGGGGGGCCCAAGAAGAATGATTCGCATGGTTGTCTCCGAGTTTTATTTTTGATTGTCCCACAAGGCCCTCACCCTGAGGAGATCTTCTTGTGTATCGACGCCGGCGTGCGGGGCCTGTGCGGTGATTACAACCTGTACGGTGTGGTGAAGTGCAAACCACCGAAGCTGCTCAAGCTGTTCAATGCGTTCTAGCGTGCTGGGCGAAGAGGCTACGAATTGCCTTAGGGCACCGACACGGTACGCATAAAGACCGATGTGACGCAGTGCGGGAAGCGCGCCGTGAAGTTCTGAACGCGTGATGTCCGACAGGCTTGGCCATTGATCGCGACACCACGGGATGGGCGCACGCGAAAAATAGCGGGCCTCGTGGGGTGGCTCGCAGACTACTTTCACAACATTTGGGTTGGTGAGTTCGTGCGCATCGTGAATGGGTGTCGCCGCAGTCGCTACATGATGCTCGGGCGCCTGCGTAAGGGCTTGTCCAACGTCATGAATCAGCTCTGGATTGATCAGCGGCTCATCACCTTGGACGTTCACAATCAATTGCGTGGATGTCGCCTTCAGCTCAGTGGCGACTTCAGCAATACGATCGGTGCCGCTTGGGTGGTTCGATGCAGTCATCACCGCTTCAATGCCTGCCTGCTGGCAGACCGCCTGAATTTCGTTGCAGTCGGTCGCCACGATGATGCGCGCCGCACCGCTGCGTTGGGCGCGTTCGGCGACACGCACCACCATTGGTTTACCACCGATATCGGCGAGTGCTTTGTTCGGCAGTCGCGTCGATGCGCGACGGGCCGGAATCACGACCCAATAGGGCGTCACGTTGCAGGTCCGCCCGCGGACGAGTCGGTGGCCATCGGTGCCGTTTCGATACTGTTGAGCGTGATGGCGCTGCTTTCCATCAGGTAGGGAATGCCATCAATGATCGGATACGCCACACCCTCAGCTTCGCAGATCAGGTACTGGCCGCCCTTGCCCAGTGTGAGTGGCTGCTTGGAGCGTGGGCAGGCGAGTATTTCAAGAAGTTTTGGGTCCATGACAAAGTTCACTAAGAAAGAGGGTAGATAGCCTTGGCCGGCGCACCAGCGCCCATGCGTGCGACAGCAGAGGTGCATCGTGATGCAAAAACTTTACCGCATCTTTTTCGGTCATCAAGACGGCAGTGTAGCGACCAGCCTGCCATGCGGTCTGGGTCTTGCTGACGGCCTGGGGGTCGTGATCGCGCAGTGCGAGCGGCTCAATCGAAAATCCCATCGCCATACATTGGTCAAAGAAGCGCTCGGGCACCGCAATGCCAGCAACGGCGAGGCACTGCTGTGTGTCGGTTGGCACGCGGGGAAGTAAGGGGGTGCCCGATTGCAGAGCCCTGCGCCAGTCTTCTAGGTTGACCCAGTAGCTATCGTCGTACGTCAGATCGCTCTGAAGACGCGGCAGCGCTCCAGGCAGTGCCGCATCATGGGCCACGCCGTGGCGTACAAGGCCTGTGAATCGTGTCAGGTCACCGATCGGCTCCCGCAGTGGGCCATACGGCAGGCATTGACCGTTACCAAAGCCACGCCCGTCGACAAGAAGTACCGTGGTGTCGCAGGCCAGGTCACGCTGCTGCAGGCCGTCGTCCAAAATCACGGTGTCGAGTTCTGGAAATCGGCTGCGCAGCGTTTCAACACAGCGTCGCCGATCGTTCCCGCTGGCCACGGGGAGCCCCGTATGCCATGCAAGCAGCCACGCCTCATCTCCGATGGTTTGGGCTGTGCACGACGGCAGGTCTGATTGCAGCGCGATCCGGCAGGGCACCCTCTCGGCATCTGAGCGATAGCCTCGCGTCACGATGGCGCAGCGGTGGCCCGCCCCCGTGAGCGCTACGGCCACGGCCAGAGTGCAGGGCGTCTTGCCGGCGCCGCCCGCTACAAGATTACCGATCGCGATCGTTCGAACGCCGGGGATCCTTGCCGGAGCAGCGACCAAGTTAAACCAGGCTGCGCGCAGGGCAAGCACCATCCGGTACACCACCATAAGCAGCCAGAGCCCAGATCGTTCCAAGGCCCCCAGCGTCTTTTTGCCGGTGTACCAGTGGTCAACGAGCCGTGTTTCGAAGGGGTCGGGGCGGTTGGCCATCCGGTTGTGGATAAGATTGTGGAAAGGTTGTCGAAGGCAAGGATAC
>JBDLRC010000052.1:0-3308 GCA_039800265.1 Pseudomonadota bacterium | reverse complement strand
TTGGGCACAGCGTCGGTTTGGCGCGTCACTGCGTAAGGCAGTTCAGCCCGGAGCCGGCGACCGCTCACACAAGAAATGGAACCGAAATGAAACAAGGCATTCACCCCGATTACCGCGAAGTTGTGTTCGTTGATCTGTCCAACGACTTCAAATTTATTACCCGCTCCACGGTGCAGACCAAAGAAACCATCAAGTGGACCGACGGCAAGGAATATCCCCTCTACAAGCTTGATACAAGCTCGGAGTCGCATCCCTTCTTCACAGGCAAGCAAAAGCTCGTGGACACGGCCGGCCGCGTCGAGAAGTTCCGCCAGAAGTTCGGCGCCAAGACCGGCAAATCCACCGCAAAGGCGTCGTGATCCGGCAAAGCGCTTCTGTGCGCCTTTAAGCGCGCGTACTGCACCATGCCCACACCCACAAAAGGCAGCGCAAACGCTGCCTTTTCTTTTTTTAATCCACCGGCTGCCGCACCCCTTCCGGGCCTGGCCGCGAGCGCAGCCAATCGGCTCCCGCGTTGGGCCTTGGTGGGCATGCTGCTGCTTTACATCCTGCATGGCCTGATTCATCGCGATGCATGGCGTGGCGATGACGTGGTGGCGATTGCGCTGGCGCGCTCCACGGTCGAGGCGCTGCTGTCGGGGCAAGGCTCGGCATTACTGCTGCCACAGCTTGAAGGGCTTGCGTGGAATGATCTTGGCCCACTGTGGATCGTGGTGCTGGCCATCTTCATGCTGCCGGTCTATGGATTGTCTGCGCTCAACGGCTCGCCCGTTGCACTGCACCTGATCGATGACAGCGCACGTCTAGCACTCGCACTGGTGATGGCACTTGGGCTCACCGCGCTGTGGAAGGCTACCGATCGCTTTGCACGACGCCGTGAGGCGCAGCCCATTGACCCCCTGGGCGTCGGCCCGCAATCGACAGCATTTGGACAAACACTGGGGGACTGTGCCCTGCTCTTGGCGATGGCCACGCTGGGGGTGATCTACCCTTGGCATCAGGCCGGCACGGCCGCAGTCACATTTCTGCTTCAGTCACTCTTGCTGTGGTCGCTTGCCACAGCACCCGAGACGCCCAAGCGCGCAGGCCTTCAATGCGGCCTGATCACAGCCGCGTCGCTTCTAGCTTATGGCGTCGGCCTGGCGCTGGCCACGCTGTTGACCTTGGTTTTGGTGTTTCGCTGGGTGGCGCCCTACCGCCTGGTCGCCCGAGAATTTTTTAGCGTGGCGATTCGCTGGGCCGCCGCGGTCGTAGGCATATGGCTCGCGCTCACCCTGATCACCCACTCGTTTGAGCGTGTCGGTGCATGGTGGTCTTATGGCCTCTCCAACTGGGCCATTGCGAAATGGATCTCGGCAGAGCCCACAAGCTTTGCGGGTGTGCGCAGCTGGTTCAAAGAATCATTGTGGAAGTGGTGGCCGCTGTGGCCGATTGCGCTGTTCGCACTCTGGAAGGCCCGCCGCATCGAATTATCGAAAGCACCCCACTGGGCTGTTCCAGCGCTCTTGGTGTTGGTGCTCACGGTGCTAGGGCTCATCGGCCCTCGCCACTGGGAGATTCATGAACTTGCACCGATTGCAGGGCTGGCCGTGATCAGCGCCTTTGGTCTGTTATCGCTGCCACGGCCTGTGGTGAACCTGATCGACTGGTTTGCGGTCACCCTCTTCACCGCGCTGGGCATTTTCATCTGGCTGTATTGGATGGCCCTTAATTTCGGTATTCCCCAGACCCTTGCACAACGCGTGGCGATCCTGGCTCCAGGGGTAACCGGCAACGCTAGTCTGTATGAAGTGTTCATGGGTGGCCTTGCCACGCTGGCATGGCTCACGCTGATCACGTGGCGTATTCGACGCGGCACGCCGCGCCTCTGGCGCCCGGTGGTGCTCAGTGCGGGTGGCTTAACGCTGCTGTGGGTCCTGGTCACCACATTGTGGCTTCCGGCGATTGACCGCATGGTCGGCCAGCAGACACTGGCCAATGCCATGGAGTCGCGCTGGATGCGGGCCGCAGAGCAACGGCTGCAACGCAGGGCCTCCGATATTCAGCAGGCACTCGCAAACGATCGGCAAGGCTTTGGTGATGCAGTGGGCGCGCCTACTGCATGCGTGCGGCTTTCGCGCGAGCATGCAGCACTCGATGCGATCGCAGTCGGCCTCACCCGCCTTCCTGTGGCCAATCGCGATGACTGCACCTGGAGGCTTGCGCTCTTTACCTCCAACGAAACCCAACGTGGCTGGCGCATTGTTTGGCAAAGCAGCGTGGCCGAGGACCGTCGCAGCCGCGAACGCTTTGTGCTCTTAGAGCGCGCACGCTAGATCCACAGACCGCCGCGTTATGCAGCAGACACGGGCCCGAGATGTCTTTTTATTGGGCTGGCCTATTTTGGTCGGCCAGATCGCGGTGCTGGGCAATGGTGTGATCGACACCATCATGGCCGGCCAGCGTTCCGCTGCAGACCTTGCCGTCGTAGGCCTTGGTGCCAGCATCTACATCAGCATCTTTGTAGGCTTTCGTGGCGTGCTCATGGGCTTAACGCCTATTGCAGCGGGGCATTTCGGCGGCGGCCGTCTCTCCGAAATCGGCGACGATGTGGGCCAGGCGGTATGGGTCGCCGTGCTGCTCGCGCTGTGCGGTATTCCCCTGTTGCTGTGGACCGATCCGTGGCTTGCCCTGATTCGGCCTGATCCCGCATTACACCAGGCACTTACCGGGTACCTCTGGGTCACGGCCACAGCCCTGCCGGTCACGCTGCTGTACAGCGTATTTTTCACACTCAACAGCGCCACATCACGGCCTACCGTGACCATGGCCATCAATCTCGCAGCACTGTGCTTGAAGTGGCCCCTGAACCTGGTGTTTATGGATGGCGTCGAAGGCTGGATTGAGCCCATGGGTGCTGTGGGCTGCGCGGTCTCGACTGCACTGCTGGCCTGGGCTTCACTGTTGACTGCACTTGCAGTGATCGTGATCGACCGCCGCTATCGCGAATTTCATGTGCGCGTGCGCATGCCCAATTCCAAAAAAATACTCGAGCTCTTGCGTATTGGCCTGCCCATCGGCGGCGGCTATCTGATCGAGGTCACATCGTTCACGCTGATGGCCCTGCTGATTGGCCGCTTCGGCACGATTGCCAGTGCGAGCCATCAGGTGGCCGCCAATTTAGCGACATTGCTTTTCATGGCACCGCTTGCACTGTCGAACGCCACCAGCATTCTGGCGGCGCAATCATTGGGCAGCGGAAATGAACTCCGCGCGCGGGCCTGGGTGTTTGCCGGTATGCGGCTGGTGATGGGCATTGCCGTGTGCCT
>JBDLRC010000051.1:0-3030 GCA_039800265.1 Pseudomonadota bacterium | reverse complement strand
CTCCATGTGCACCCCCCTGGGGTGGCTTGAGCGGGTACCGACCTACAAAGACCAGCAAGAAAAACTCGCCGATCGCGATCTGGCCACCTATGGGTTTCTCGGCTATCCGCTGCTCCAGTCGGCCGACATTCTGATTTACCGCGCGGGGCAGGTGCCTGTGGGCGAGGATCAGGTGCCCCATGTGGAACTCACCCGTGAAGTGGCCCGTCGGTTTAACCACCTCTATGGCCGCGAAACCGGCTTCGAAGAAAAAGCCCAAGAGGCCGCAAAAAAACTCGGCGGCAAGCGGGCAAAACTCTATGCAGAGTTGCGCGATCGCTACCAAGAAAAAGGCGATGACCAGGCCTTAGAGCAGGGCAAGGCCCTGTTGCAAGAGGCGCAGAACCTGACCATGGATGACCGTGAACTCTTGTTCGGTTACCTTGAGGGTGGCCGTCGACTCATTCTGGTCGAGCCCCAGGCCCTGCTGACCGAGGCCTCGCGCATGCCGGGATTGGATGGGCAGAAGATGTCCAAGAGCTACAACAACACGATTGCCCTGCGCGAGCATCCCGATTCGATTGTTCAGAAGATGCGCAAGATGCCCACCGATCCGGCGCGCGTGCGCCGCTCCGATCCGGGCAATCCAGAGCGCTGCCCCGTGTGGCAATTCCACGAGGTCTATTCCGATGCGGCCCGCAAAGACTGGGTCAAGCAAGGCTGCACCTCGGCCGGTATCGGCTGCCTGGAGTGCAAGCAGCCGTTGATCGATGCAGTGCTGGATGAGCAAAAAATCTTTCTTGATCGGGCCAAGCCCTACGAGGAAGATCCTGAATTGTTACGGGGCATTGTTGCCGATGGCAGCGAGCGCGCCCGAGAGCTGGCCCGTCAGACCATGCGCGATGTGCGTGAGGTGATGGGCTTGGATTACACCTAAGCAGAGACGGAAAGCCGATCATGATCCGAGGAAGTCTGGTGGCCATCGCCACGCCCATGCACGAGGATGGAAGCCTTGATTTCGAGGCGTATCGCGCATTGCTGGATTGGCATGTTGAGCAGGGCACCAATGCCATCGTGGCCGTGGGCACCACTGGCGAATCGCCCACGGTGGATGTCGATGAGCATCTGCAGATGATTCGGGTCACGGTGGAGCAGATTGCAGGCCGCATTCCCGTGATTGCCGGCACCGGCGCGAACTCGACGCTCGAGGCTGTCGAACTCACGCGCGAGGCTAAGGCCCTTGGCGTGCAGGCCTCGCTTCAGGTTGTGCCCTATTACAACAAGCCCACGCAAGAGGGCCTGTATCAGCACTTCAAAACGATTGCCGAGGCCGTGGATCTGCCGGTGATTTTGTACAACGTGCCGGGCCGCACCGTTGCCGATTTGGCCCATGAGACCACGCTGCGGCTTGCGCAGATTCCGAATGTGGTGGGGATTAAAGATGCCACCGGCAACATCGAGCGTGGCGAGTGGCTGATCCGTGAGGCACCGGAAGATTTCGCGATCTACAGTGGCGACGATGGCACCGCAGTGGCGCTGATGTTGTTGGGTGGCCACGGCAATATCTCGGTCACTGCCAATGTGGTGCCCGAGATGATGTCGCAGCTCTGCGCGTTTGCCATGGCCGGCAATGCCAAGCAGGCCGCCGACTTGCAGCTCAAGCTCTTGCCGCTTCACCGTGCAATGTTTATCGAACCCAATCCGATCCCGGTGAAATGGGCCCTGGCCCGCATGGGGAAAATCAAATCCGGCCTGCGCCTTCCGCTGGTCGAGTTGTCCAAAGGCCAGCAGGCTGTGGTCGAGCAGGCCTTAAAGAATCTAGGAGTCGTGTCATGAATCAGTGGATCTCGCGGTGCGCGGTTGTCGTGTCAGTGGCAGGGCTTACAGCATGCGGCGTGTTGCCCGGTGCAGACATCGATTACAAGTCGGCCTCGTCGGAACGGGTCAAGCCGCTTGAGGTGCCGCCCGATCTGATTGCACCCGGCCGTGACGATCGTTTTTCCACACCGGCATCGGGCACCGCAAGCCGCGCAGAGTTTGAGCGCAGTCGCGCCGAGCCACGTAAATCCGATGGCACCGTATTGCCTGCTGTGAGCGGCATGCGCATTGAGCGCCAGGCCGATCAGCGTGTGCTGATCGTGGAGCAGCCTGCCGCAAAGCTCTGGCCGGTGGTGCGTCAGTTCTGGCTCGATAACGGATTTGTGTTGGCCACGGAGAACCCCGATACCGGTGTCATGGAAACCGACTGGGCCGAGAACCGCGCCAAGATTCCGGAAGATATTCTGCGCCGTACGCTGGGCAAACTCTTTGACCGCCTCTACGACACGGGCGAGCGTGACAAATTCAGAACACGGTTAGACAGCATCAACGGCCAGCAGACCGAGATCGTGATCAGTCACCGTGGCCTGGTCGAGATCGCCACCACGTCGAACTCATCCGACGCCAAAACCACCTGGACCAATCGTCCGCCCGACCGTGAACTCGAGGCCGAGTTCCTGCGACGCATGATGCTGCGTTTGGGCGCTGACCAAAACCGTGCGCAGGCATTGTTGGCCCAGGCGGCCACCACTGCGCCCAAGGCCCAGATCGTGCGCACGCCGCAGCAGTCGTCAATTGAAATCGCAGAGTCTTTTGATCGGGCCTGGCGCCGCGTGGGTGTGGCTATCGATCGTCTTGGATTCACTGTAGAAGACCGTGATCGTGCCAAGGGCCTCTTCTTCGTGCGCTACCGTGACCCCACGGTGGAAGAAAAGCGTGAAGAAAAAGGTTTCTTCTCCAAGCTCTTCTCATCGGACAAGCCATCCGAAGCCGCTGAGCAGTACCGCATTCTGGTCTCAGCGAATGGGGATCAAGGCGCGCGGGTATCGGTATTGAACAAGGCCGGTCAGCCCACCAATGACACCTATGCCCAGCGCATGTTGTCCGTGCTCTTTGAGCAATTGAAGTAAGCAGCATGGGCAGTCGCGTGCACGGCATGCGGTTTACCAGCCTCTCTTCCGGAAGCGAGGGCAATGCCCTGGTGGTGGAGTCCACCGTGGGCTCGGCCCACCG
>JBDLRC010000050.1:0-3764 GCA_039800265.1 Pseudomonadota bacterium | reverse complement strand
AAGTTTGACAGTTCCGGTATGGTGATCTTGTCGCGCGATCTTGATCAGTTAAAACAAAAGGCTTTTCCTGCTGAGACTGCCGTGATAGGTACCTATCACCTGCAAAGCAATCGCCTGACAGTCGTCGTTCGTCGGGTGTCGTTGGATAACTCGCTGATATCCGCAATTGCGACCCGGGAGGCCCGCTGGCGCTGCGCCAGTCCGGGCTTTGGCACACCGAGTTTCTCGGTGTCGATTCATTAAGCCTCAGTTCACCTCGAAGGGCGGGCGCCCTTAGCAGCCTTTCGTTACATCCCGAGCGCTGTCGGGTTAAGGTTGGGTGGAGGGCTTGGGTGCTGCCTGAGTGGGCGTGTCGATAAACCGATCCGTGAGGCCGGCCCCGATCCACATGCCTAAGAGAGTGACCCATGCAGTAATAGCGAAGAGTGCGCCACCGGTCACGCCCGCACCGACTGCACAGCCGCCAGCCAGCATGGATCCAAAGCCCATCAGAATCGCTCCGACAATGTAGCGTGGCATGGTGTAACCCCCGCCGAAGCCCTCTAATTTGAAGTCTTTTCCGATGAGTGCCCCGATGGCCGATCCAATGAACACACCAGGAAGCATGCCGAACTCAAAACCGATTTTGGGTGCAGGCTGAGCCAACACGCGCATCAACCATTCTGCTGAGGGGCCACTGAAGGTGATGCCTTGAATCTGTACGGGATCAAATGATGTACGCGCGACCCACTGGCTAAAGCCCCAGGCTGCAGCGACCATAAGCCCGGTGCCGATACCCCCGACCCACATCCAGAATGTGCGCGTTGGGCTTCGCTTCACAAAATACAACGCCGCTAAGGCCCAGATCGCTCCCAGCACAAGTCCGCCGCCGTGCCCTACATTGAGTTGGGCCAGCATGTCACGCGATGCGCCGCCGTCGATCGTCCACCAGCTGCTCACAGCCTCCCGGGCGGGTGAGAGCACTCCTGCCAGCGAGGCCTGTGCGGTCACCGCGAAAATCAGACCTGAGAGCAGGGCACGCAGGTTGCCGTTGGCTGAGAGCACCAGCAGTCGACTGGCGCAGCCTCGGGTAAGGATCATCCCGACGCCAAACACTATCCCCCCGACCAAGGCGCCGGAGAGGCTTCCGCGCGCCGAGATCTGACGCGCACTGCTCGTATCCAGAAAGCCTGCCATAGCCATCAGTTGCACTGCGATCACTGCGGTCGAGAAAGCGAGAAGCCAAATTGATAATTTCTCGCCGAACCGTCGATGCCAGAATTCAATCACGGCAGCGCGCAAACAAAAGCGCGAGCGTTGAGCGAAAAAACCAAACAATAATCCGATGATGCTCCCGCCTATGGCCAGTACGAGGCCGTCGCCATAGGTTTCCAGTGCAGTCGCAAGATTCATAAGTTATGAGATGGAGTGAGACGGTGGTGTTCTAGTAAAGATAGGAGGCCACGCGTTGGAGATGCTCTTCGTTGATCTGGCCTGCGCTGTGCATCGTCCGCGCATAGTTGCGGGCTGCGTTCAGCTGTTCTTGGAAGAGATGCTCTTGGGCCTCAATGGCTGCCGCCTCTGCTGCCATCAGCTCTAACGTACTTCGCGCACCTTCGGAGTGCGCTCGACGTGTTTGCTCGAGACGGTTTCGGCTGGTGCTAAGTGTTTGTTTCAGTAGGCTAATGCGTGGCTGACTTGCCATGAATGCAAACCATGCAGCGCGAAGTTCTTGCTCAAGTGCGAGGGCAGTTTGGGCGCGTTCAAGCAGTGACCGCTCGGCGACAATCAATGCTTCGGATTGCCGGGCTGAGCGAACGCCGCCTGTAGATAACGGAACGGTAAGCTGCACACCAACATACTGCTGCGTTTGCTGAACGGTGCTGCTGCCATAGTCGCCATTGCCGTGCGTGATATCGGCAGCAGCCTGGGCGATGGCGTTGACTTTTGCAGCCCGCTGACCTGCCCCGAATTTCTCGGCCTCGAGCAGCGCGATTTTGTGCTGCAGATCAAAGACTTTTAGGCGGGGATGGTCAATACGCAAGCGGTCTAGGCTGCCCTCAAGTGACAGGTTCGAGAGCAGGTTGCTCTGCCGATCAAAGGTTGGTACCGCTAGGTGGGCCATATTTCCAGATAAGTCGGCAAGTGCCAAGCGGGCAACATGCAGCTGTTGATCAGCCGAGATGCGCTTGGCGCGCAGGCTTTCGAGCCGTTCGCGTGACTCGATCACATCAATTGCACTCACATCGCCAAGCCGGCGTCGCTTGTTGAGTTCTTGGTCCGAGCGCTGGATGACTGATTCATGCTCGGCCACGAGTTTTACCGCATGCTGGGCTGCCAACACATCCAGATAGCGTTCTACAACAGACTGCGCCAGGAATTGTTCTGCAATCGTATGGGTAAGCTGAGCGATGTCTGCGCCCAGCCCTAGCTGATGGGTCTGGGCTTGGCGTTCTTTGTCATAAAGAGGTGCTAACGCGGTGATGGCCCCACGCGCTGACGCGCCCAGGTAGATCGATGTGTTAAACGTCGAGCCACCATAACGTTGCGCACCCGGCATTTCAGAGGAATAAAACTGGGCCCCCTTGGTGGATGTGTCCATGCCCTTCACGCCACCAAACAGATCAAGCAGTACCGTTGGGTTCCATAAGGCCTGACCCTGCTGCCGTTGTCGCTCAGCTTGGGCGACACGGAGTTCACTGGCCCGGAAGGCGGGGTCGCGTTGCTTTGCCTGGGTGAATGCATCGACCAGGCCTGCTGCATGAGCCCCTTGCCCGAACACAAACAGCCCCAATGCGCACAGCAGCAAGCGCGGGCTTCTGGAGCGACGGTTCAAAGCCTTCGTGGTTTGGCGCATTGCGAAACCTTTCATGTGCGGAGCAATTAGTTTCCTGCGCGTATTCCGACCTTGCGCAAAATGCTCTCCATTAAGCACCACTTGGTGAGCCCGCTTTGCAGCAAATTCGCCCCGACGAAAGCGGTGAAGAGCAGCCAATACTCGTGCACAAAATATGGGCTTGCCGGGTAGCCCAAGACCAACGAGATCAAAATAAAACATCCAGCTACAACACGTACGATTTGCCATGAGGTCATGGTGATTTCTCCTATCAAGAAGGTGTATGAACAGAGTGGCGTTTGGAAAAAACGCTGTAATAGAGCAATGGTATGACCAGTAGCGTCAGTACGGTCGATACCAAAATGCCAAAAATCAAAGAAATGGCAAGTCCGTTGAAAATGGGGTCATCAAGGATGAAGAACGCTCCCAGCATGGCCGCCACGCCGGTAAGCAAAATCGGCTGGGCCCGAATCGTTGCCGACGACACCACGGCCTCTTCGAATGATTTTCCCTCGCGCAGCTGCAAGTGAATAAAGTCAACCAGCAGGATTGAGTTACGCACAATAATGCCGGCCAGCGCAATCATGCCGATCATTGAGGTGGCGGTGAATTGCGCACCGAGCAGTGCGTGCCCCGGCATCACACCAATGATCGTGAGGGGAATAGGGGCCATGATGATCAATGGGGTGATGTACGAGCCGAACTGGGCCACCACCAGCAAATAAATCAAGACCAGGCCCACGGCGTATGCAGCACCCATGTCACGGAAGGTTTCATAGGTAATCTGCCATTCGCCATCCCATTTGATGGCGTTGCGCACTTGGGGGTTATCCGGCTGCTGAATAAAAAATTCATCGGTCTCGGGGCTCTGGTCCATGATGGCCGAACGTGTCGCAAACAAGCCATAGAGTGGACTGTCGTAGCGTTGGGCGACATCTGCAACCACGTA
>JBDLRC010000049.1:0-2773 GCA_039800265.1 Pseudomonadota bacterium | reverse complement strand
TGTAACGGCACTTGATACAGGATTCGGTGACGACGTGGGTCATGGCGATTTGAGGTGATTGGGGTAATTTCTGTTCGTGGCGCACTGCACATCACAGTACACTTTGCCATTCTAGCGAACTTAACCAAGGGGAAGCCCTTGCTTTTTATCAAGCGCCCTTGAATCCGATGAGTGAAAAACCCACGATAGAAGGTCTGGATACCGCCGCAGCCCGTGAGCGCATTTTGTCCCGCGTTCGTGCCGCACAGGGCCGGCCGGAGCAGGCCAAGGCCCGCGAAGAGGAACTGAACTACAACTATGTATCCCAAAAGGTGGTGGGCCCGCAGCCCGATGTCGGGGACGACCTTCTGGGCCGATTTGTAGAGCAGTCCGAGCGCCTGCAATCCACAGTCGACCGCGTGTCGTCGCTGGCCGATGTCCCTTCGGCCGTGGCCCGATACCTCAAAGACCGCGGCCTTGGGCGTCGGGCGATTGCCTGGAAAAGCTTCGCCACCCTGGATTGGGCGGCGGCGGGCCTGGAGGTTGAGGCCCGGGCCCCGGTACGTGATGAGCCCGCCCCCGATCTGGTCGGCGTGACCGGATGCTTTGCGGCGATCGCCGAGACCGGAACACTGGCTTTGCTCTCCGGTCCCGATACACCGGCATCGATGGCATTGCTTCCCGAGACGCACATCGCCGTGGTGCCCTGCTTACGTATCGTGCGGCATATGGAAGATGTGTTTGCGCTGTTGCGCCATGAGCGCGGCGAACCGCCACGCGCACTGAATTTCATTTCGGGCCCGTCGCGCACGGGTGACATCGAGCAGACGATTGTGTTGGGCGCCCATGGCCCCTACCGGGTGCACCTGATTTTGGTGGAGCGTATGTAATGGCCAAGCCAACACTTGTGATCACACGACGCATCTACGACACCACGCTGCAGGCGCTTCGCGAGGTGTTCGATGTCGTTGCCGAGAATCAGCACACCGACACGCCCTGGAGCATTGAGCAGATGCGGGCCCATGTGGCGAATGCGGATTACATTTTCTGTACCGTGGCCGACAAGATGGATGCCTCGGTGATCGCAGCAGCTCAACGGGTGCGCGTGATCGCAACCGGGGCTGTCGGTTTTAACAATATCGACATCGCCGCCTGCAAAGCCCGCGGCATTCGGGTGACCAATACCCCCGATGTGTTGACCGAGACGACAGCGGACTTTGGCTTTGCGCTCATGATGGCCACCGCCCGGCGTATCTCGGAATCTGAGCGGTACGCCCGCGCAGGCCACTGGGGTGGCTGGGCCTTCGATCAGTTTTCGGGCCGGGATCTGCATCGCGCCACCTTGGGTGTGATTGGCATGGGTCGCATTGGCGGTGCGATTGCCAAGCGCGCGTCGGGCTTTGATATGCGCGTGCTTTATCACAACAGAAATCGGGCCAGCGAGGAATACGGCGCGACGTGGGTGGAGCGTGATGTTTTGTTGCGCGAGTCAGACTTTGTGATGCTCGTGGTGCCGTACAGCCCCGCCACCCATCATTTGATCGGTGCGGTAGAGTTGGCCCTTATGAAGCCGTCGGCCACGCTCATCAACATTGCCCGCGGTGGGGTGGTGGATGACCAGGCACTGATTGGAGCCTTGAGCGATAAACGCATCGCCGCCGCGGGTTTGGATGTGTTTGAGAATGAGCCTATGTTCGATCGGCGCTTTCTCGACTTCGACAATGTGGTGATCACACCGCACATCGCAAGTTCCTCCAAGGCCACTCGGGGTGCGATGGTCCAGTTGGCCGCCGACAACCTGATGGCCCACGCCAAAGGGCTGCCACTGCTCACCCCGGTGGCGTAGACGCCTTCGGCATCGGCCCCTGGGCCCCGGCGCCTCCGCGCCGGCGGGGGCGGGGGCGCCGCCTGATGGGCAAAGATTTCCCCTAAGTCCTTGTTTCTGTTATTCTTTCGCCTCCCTTGCCACACGCCTTGGACCTGAAAAAGAGGGTCTTTGCCAGCAGGTGCTGGCCTTACTCAGGCGGTGGCTTTAACCAGAAGGAGAAATCGTGCGTCATTACGAGATCGTTTTTATTGTCCATCCTGACCAGAGCGAGCAGGTGCCCGCCATGGTCGAGCGTTACAGCAGCATCGTTACGTCCAAGGGCGGGAAAATTCACCGCACCGAAGACTGGGGCCGTCGTCAACTGGCCTATCCCATCGAAAAGGTTGCCAAAGCCCATTACGTGCTCATGAACATTGAGTGCGGTCAGGCCGAGATGGACGAATTGGATCATGCCTTCCGCTTCAATGACGCCGTGCTGCGTCACCTGGTGGTTGCCATGAAAAAGGCAGAGACGGGTCCGTCGCCCATGATCAAGATCATTCAGCGTGAGGAGGCCCGCAAGGCCGCATCTGAACTGCCGGCAGCGGCGTAACGGACGCACGGCGTCTGGCGCGCAGCGGTGAACCGGTTTGATCTGTCGGCCACGCTGATCGAAAAAAGCGTGAAGCGGTATACCCCGGCAGGAACCCCGGTTCTTGAGTGTCAAATTCAGCACGACTCCGACGTGTCGGAGGCAGCCTCGGTGAGGCGATTGAATTTTGAGACCCGCGTGAAGGCAGTGGGCGAAACCGCCGAGCGGCTTCAGAACATCGCCCTCGGATCACGCCTTCGGCTTACCGGATTCCTGGCTCCCACCCGATTGCACAGCAGGCAGCTACTTTTTCATATCACTGATTTCGAATTGGAGTAACAAACATGGCTTACAACAAAAAAATGGATAAAAACAAGCGGATGCGCCGCCCGGCC
>JBDLRC010000048.1:0-6151 GCA_039800265.1 Pseudomonadota bacterium | reverse complement strand
GACCAATACCGCACCCACCACCTTTCCGTTGCGCTCACTGGTCTGAATAGCAATCATGCCCTTACCGGCGCGGCCGTGACGGGTGTATTCCGCAATCGGCGTGCGTTTGCCGTAGCCATTTTCGGTGGCAGTCAGCACCGACTGTGTCTCGCTCTCGGCCACCAGCATCGCAATCACGCGCTGCTCGCCTTCCAGCTGCATGCCACGCACACCTCGGGCTTCACGGCCCATAGCACGCACATCGGCCTCATCAAAGCGGACCGCCTTGCCGGCATCGGAGAACAACATGACATCGTGTTGACCATCGGTGATCGCCGCGCCGATCAGGTGATCACCTTCATCGAGCGAGACCGCAATGATTCCTCGCTTCATCGGACGCGAGAAGGCTGTCAACGGTGTCTTTTTCACCGTACCCAGGGCGGTGGCCATGAACACAAAATGCTCTTCATCGAACTGCTTGACCGGAAGCACCACGGTGATCTTCTCGTTGGGCTCTAAAGGCCAGACATTGACCAGAGGCTTTCCGCGGGATGTGCGGCTGCCCTGGGGCACCTCCCAGACCTTGAGCCAATACACGCGGCCACGGTCTGAAAACGCCAGGATCATGTCGTGGGTGTTGGCTATAAACAGCTGATCGATCCAGTCGTCTTCCTTGGTGCTTGCCGCCTGCTTGCCACGGCCGCCACGGCGCTGTGCGCGGTATTCCGAGAGTGGCTGGCTCTTGATGTAGCCGGCATGCGATAGGGTGACCACCATGTCTTGCGGGGTGATCAGGTCTTCGGTCTGCAGCTCTTCCGCATTGGTTTCAATAAAGCTTCTGCGCGCATCGCCGAACTCCTCACGAATCGCAGTCAACTCTTCCGAAATGATGGCGGTGATCCGGGCGGGCGTAGCAAGAATATCCAGCAGATCTGCGATTTTCTCGATGATCTCTTTGTATTCCTGAACAATCTTGTCTTGCTCTAGGCCCGTTAAGCGCTGCAGACGCATCTGCAGAATTTCATTGGCTTGAACATCCGACAGTTTGTAACCATCGGCCTTCAGGCCGAACTCCTCGCCGATGCCCTCGGGCCGGAAGGCCTCCGCAATCGTTTTCTCGGTAGCGCGCACCAGAAGCTCTTTGACCAGCGAGGCCTGCCAGGTGCGTGACATCAACTCTTGCTTGGCAATGACCGGTGTGGACGAACCCTTGATCAGGGCAATCATCTCGTCCATGTTGGAGACGGCAACAGCCAGGCCCTCCAAGATATGGCCGCGGTCACGGGCTTTTTTCAGCTCGAACACCGTGCGGCGCGTGACCACTTCACGACGATGGTCGATAAAGGCCGACAGCATCTGCTTAAGATTAAGCGTGCGCGGCTGGCCATCCACCAAGGCCACCATGTTCATGCCGAAGGTGTCTTGAAGCTGGGTGTTTTTGTACAGATTGTTGAGCACCACCTCGGGCATCTCGCCGCGTTTGAGCTCGATCACCACGCGCATGCCCGATTTGTCGGACTCATCACGGATATCCGAGATGCCTTCGATTCGTTTTTCGTTTACGTGCTCAGCGATACGCTCAAGCAGCGTGCGCTTGTTCACCTGATAGGGCAGCTCATCAATGATGATGGCCTGGCGCGACCCTTTGTCGATGTCTTCGAAGTGGGTCTTGGCCCGCATCACCACCCGGCCGCGGCCCGTGCGGTAGCCCTCGCGCACACCCGCAAGCCCATAAATAATTCCCGCCGTCGGGAAATCCGGGGCGGGGATCAAATCGATCAATTCATCGACCGTGATCTCGGGAGTGTGCAGCACCTTTAAGCAGCCCTCGATCACCTCAGACAGGTTATGCGGCGGAATATTGGTGGCCATGCCAACGGCAATGCCCGATGAGCCATTGATCAGCAGGTTTGGAATGCGGGCTGGCAGGATCAGCGGCTCTTTTTCGCTACCGTCATAGTTCGGACCAAAGTCGACCGTTTCTTTATCCAGGTCTTCCAACAGCGCATGGGCGATTTTCGATAGCCGGATCTCGGTGTAGCGCATGGCCGCGGCGTTATCGCCATCGACCGAGCCGAAGTTGCCCTGGCCATCGACCAGCATGTAGCGCAGCGAAAAATCCTGGGCCATGCGCACGATGGTGTCGTAGACCGCGGAGTCACCGTGCGGATGGTACTTACCGATCACATCACCCACGATACGGGCAGACTTCTTGTAGGCCCGATTCCAGTCGTTGTTAAGCTCATGCATGGCAAAGAGCACACGTCGGTGCACGGGCTTTAAGCCATCACGAACATCGGGGAGGGCCCGGCCCACGATCACGCTCATGGCGTAGTCGAGATACGAGCGGCGCATTTCCTGTTCCAGGCTGACTGGAAGGGTCTCTTTAGCGAAGGATTCCATCGCGCGATTTTACCTTTTTAATCCACACGCCCTGTGGCAAAATGGGCGTCTAACCACGTAACGTTTGAAGCCCGTCTACGCTGAGTTTTTAAGGAGTTTTGAATGTCCACATCGACCCTCTCTGGTGTTCTTTCCACGGTGGTAGTGAGCGCCTCGCTGCTCGCTGCAATTCCGGCTGCGCAGGCCCAGGCCCCCGCCCCCTCAAATGGCTACGTTCAGTCCTCGGGCGGCACCGTACGAAGCGGATTCGGCCTGTGTTGGAGAACCGGTTACTGGACCCCATCCATGGCCACCGCAGAATGCGATCCGGACTTGGTTCCCAAGACCACGCCCGTTGCGGCCCCGGCCCCGGTCGCACCTGCTGTCAAGCCTCCCCCCGCCCCACCGAAACCGGTGGTGGAAAAAGTCACGCTCAAAGGCGACACCCTGTTTGACTTCGATAAATCCATCGTCAAGCCCGAAGGCAAGCAGGTACTAGACCGACTCGCCGACCAGGCCAAAGACCTCCAGCTGGAAGTCATCATCGCGATCGGCCATGCCGATGCGACCGGCACCGATGCCTACAACCAGAAACTCTCTGAGCGTCGTGCTGCTGCTGTGAAAGCCTACCTGGTGAGCAAAGGGGTAGCTGCAAACAAGATCACCACCGAGGGCAAGGGCGAGAAAATGCCGGTCGCGGACAACAAAACCCGTGAAGGCCGCGCTAAAAACCGCCGCGTTGAAGTGGAAGTGATCGGCACGCGCACCCTTAAGTAAACCCCCGGCGCACTGGGGCTCATAGGCCCCAACGCCCAACGATTAAGCCCCGCCTTCGCGGGGCTTTTTCTTTTCCGATATGCTCTGGCTGAACCACTATCTGGCTTTCGCGAGAGCACACCATGACTGCAAACGTTGACCGAGCCGAGCTCGAAAAATTCAGTGCCCTGGCATCACGCTGGTGGGATCCCAACAGCGAATTCAGGCCCCTTCATCAAATCAATCCACTGCGCCTGGACTGGATCGACAACCTGGCCCAGTTAAGCGGTAAACGTGTGGTGGATGTGGGCTGTGGCGGCGGCATTTTGGCCGAATCGATGGCCAAGTTGGGTGCTGTAGTGAAAGGCATTGATCTCGCAGAAAAGCCTCTCAAAGTAGCGCAGCTGCACGGCTTAGAGAGCGGTGTGAGCGTGGATTACGAGGCCATCGCAGCAGAGGACCTGGCCGCCCGAGAGCCGGCCTCATTTGATGTGGTGACCTGCATGGAAATGCTTGAGCATGTACCTGATCCTGCCGCCACCATCGCCGCCTGCTCGGCCATGGTCAAGCCCGGAGGTTGGGTGTTTTTTTCCACGATCAACCGCAATCCCAAAAGCTTTCTGTTTGCCATCGTAGGCGCCGAGTATGTGCTGCGCATCCTGCCCAAAGGCACCCACGAATACGCCAAGTTCATCAAGCCTTCTGAACTCGCCGATGCCGCCCGCGACGCCAGCCTGACACTGCATCAGATGCTGGGCATGAGTTACAACCCGATCACGCAGGTCTATTCGCTTACGCGCGACACCAGCGTGAACTACCTGATGGCCTACCGAAAGCCTTGATCAGCACGCCCTTCTCTCGGCCCGACTGGCAGGAGCGCTGGCTGGCCCATGGCAGGCGGGCCATGCTGTTTGATCTCGATGGCACCTTACTGGATTCCGCGCCCGATCTTGCCCATGCCGCAAACGTTATCCGCTCCCGGCGCGGCCTCGATGCCCTACCCGTGGAACAACTGCGGCCCTGGGTCTCACAGGGCGCCCGCGGCATGATCACCCAAGGGTTAAACATCACCACCGACCACCCCGACTACGAGCCGGCACGGCTGGAGTTTCTCGAAATTTATGCCGAGTGTCTGTCGCACCACACCACGTGGTGGCCCGGCATGGACCGTGTGGTCGAGGCGCTCGAAGCCCGAAACATTGCCTGGGGCATCGTGACCAACAAGGCGGCCCGATTCACCGAACCGCTCTTAAAAAACATCGCCCTCTGGGAGCGCTGCGCAGTCGTGGTGAGCGGCGACACCACCCCGCATGCCAAGCCCCACCCCGCCCCCATGCAGCACGCCATCTCGACGCTGGGTCTTGATCCCCAGGCGGTCGTCTATGTGGGCGACGATGCCCGCGATATCGAATCGGGCTTTCATGCCGGCACCTGGACCATCGCCTGCGATTTCGGGCATCACGTACGCGCGCCCTTTCCCGCACAGTGGGGTGCCGATGCGGTCATCGGCCAGGCCCATGATCTGATCGCTCTGGCCACGGGCCGCTGAATCTGGACGCGGGGGAACCTTTCCCGCATACTGCGGGTCTGAGTTGCAAACGCAGAAACATGGGGCCGACCCGGTTTCGACGTGGGTAGTGAAGAAGCGCAGGGCATACCGAGGCTCGATTCCCTCGTAAATACAGTCGAAAAAAAACAAACGCAAACGACGAACGTTTTGCTCTCGCAGCCTAAGTGCTAGCGAGCGCTGCACCGGCTCTCTGATGGGCCGGGCGGGTCACACCGCAGCAGTGTCATTCACATCAGATCGTCACTGGGCGAGCCGCGAGTCCAGTGCCTAAAACAAGCGGATCGCCAGTTGCCGGCCTGTCGGTTGGCTAAGCAGCTTGGTTAAATTAAATTAATCGACTACGTATGTAGAACTGTCTTTGGAAGACTTGCGGACGCGGGTTCGATTCCCGCCGGCTCCACCACTTACTTCAATGTGAGGCAGCGCAGTGCGCCTCACTACGACTGCACTATGTTTACAGAAGCTTCGAGCGCCCAGCGCGCCACAACACCGTATTCACTGATTGGCCTGATGCAGGTGAGCTGGCCCGGTGGCGAGCAGACCATCGGCACCTTCTCTGTGGTGGGCCGAAATGACCTGTTGACGGCAGGCCACATGGTCTACAACCCGGACTACGGCGGCTACGCTACAGATTTCGAGTTCTATCTCGCCGCAGACTACAACTTTCAAACCGACCGATTTGATGACCAGGGCAATGTCCTGCGTTTTCAGAAGTTTGAACTGTTCGCGTTTGCATCCCAGCTCTACCAAGACCGCGACAACAGCACGGTCACCGATGCCGAATCACAATACGATGTCGCATTGATTGGACTGGACACGGCCGTAGGCGATCAATACGGCTGGCTCACGCTCAGCAAAGGTTACGACAGCGCACAGACGGCACTGGCCATCGGCTATCCATCGGCGTCGTACTCCACGGGCATGATGTTGGACAGCGTACCGGTCTCGGCACTGACCTCGGCAGAGATCTACACCAGCAGCAGAGCTAGCCTAAGTGAGGGCTCATCGGGTGGCCCCCTGCTCGCCTACAGCGGCGGTTCGACGCCATCGAAAAATATCATCGGGGTCATGAGCAGCACCGACGGCAGCAGCAATTCGTGGGCCGATCTGGATTTGACATACTCCGACATTCTTTCCGCAATGGCCTCTAATAACGGGCTGATCAATGCCAGCACCGGCTCCGACACCGGTGTCATTGCCGAGATCATTGCGACCAATGCCACCGCAGGTCTCGCGCTCTACAAAAGCATCTCTGGCCGTTACGTGATCGATATCGATGCCCAGGCGGCCGGTGATGCATTTTCTGGAAATCATGTTTCTGTCATCAAAGGCAAATCAAAAAGCTGGGTGCCGAAAACGAACTACAGCATCGAGGACATTCGCCAAAATGATTCCGGCGACTACCTGATCGGCCTAGAGCGCGAGCGGCCCGGCAAGGCAAGCATTTACGCCACACAACTGGTC
>JBDLRC010000047.1:0-5326 GCA_039800265.1 Pseudomonadota bacterium | reverse complement strand
CTCCGGCCGAGAGCACGACCTCGCGGGCCGCCTGGGCCGATTGGGCAACACCTTTACGCACATAGCGCACCCCTGTTACGCGTGTGCCTGACATGATCAATCCAGTAGTGTGGGCATCTGTGATCACCGTGAGATTAGAGCGCGCGCGGGCCGGCTTCAAATATGCAACCGCTGTGCTGCAGCGAAGGCCTTTGTGCGTAGTAAGTTGGTAGTAGCCCACCCCTTCTTGCTGCGCGCCATTAAAGTCATCGTTTCGGGGTATGCCCTTCGCCACTGCGCCATCGATAAACGCCTCGATAAGCTCATGTTTCGCACCGATGTCGGAAACCCGTAGCGGTCCGCTCCCTCCATGAAATGCACTGGCTCCGCGCTGATTTCCCTCTGACTTTATAAAGTAAGGAAGCAGATCATCGAACGACCAGCCACGATTACCGAGAGCCACCCAGTGATCGAAATCTTCGCGCTGACCCCTGATGTAGATCAGTCCATTGATCGAACTTGATCCTCCCAATGTTTTACCACGCGGCCAATAAATCTGCCGGCCATTCATATTGGGGTCTGGATCGGTGTGGTAGCACCAGTTGTAGGTCTTGCTCCACATGGTCTTGCCATAGCCGATCGGAAGATGAATCCATATGGAATCATCGCGGGGACCGGCTTCGAGCAAAAGCACGCGCACTGCCGGGTCCTCAGAGAGCCGGGCCGCCAGCGCACAACCCGATGAGCCCGCGCCCACCACAATGTAATCAAATGTTTCCATAAGGACCTTTCACACGAATCGGTTGGCTGGCATTCAACATAAAGGAGATCACGAAAGGCTAATGATGAGGCGCCGATGATTTTTTAAATAGCCGTGCACAGATGATGGCCGTGCACAGTCCCAGCAAAATTGCCCATTCCAGCGAAATCAAAACGGTGCCGAGACAGGTCACCGCCATAGGGATGGACTCACGTGGTCCTGCCTGCCACTCATGCCGAATCTGACGCGTATCAATCAGCCCCCATGCCACTGCGAGCAGCAATGCGGAAATCACCACATAAGGCAGGTGCATAGCCAAGGGCGACACGAACAAAAGGATGAGCACCAGAAATACACCCGCACTGGCTGCCGAGAGCGGCGTGCGGGCGCCCGACGCTGCATTCACGCCAGAGCGATTGAATGATCCACTGGTGGGATACGCCGAGAAAAAAGCGCCTGAAACATTGGCCAAGCCCTGGCCAATAAACTCTTGATTCGCATTGAACTTGTCGTTGTGCTTGAGCGCCATGGCACGGGCAATCGCCATAGCCTCGGTCGACGCCAACAACACCATGATCAACACCGGGCCAAACAGCTGCTGCAGCGTTGAGAGCCGAAGGTCAGGCAGGGAGACGGGAGGAATCGCGCCAGGAATGGCAGCGACTCTTCGGAATGCCTGATCGGTCGGCATGACCTGCTCCAGTGCGAGCGCCAATAGACTTCCCGCGATCACCGCCACCAACATGGCGGGAATCCGACGATTCAACGGCCGCCACAGCCGCATCACCAGTAAGGTCAACACCACCAGTAGCACGGACCACACATTGACCTCACCTGCCGCCAAGCCCTGAGCCGCCTGGCCCAAGGTCTGAGGCACGGACTGGCCTCGGGCAATCGGCAATCCGAGCATGGTGCCAACCTGACTGTTAATAATCAGGATCGCGGCGCCGACAGTAAAACCGACCACAACCGAATGGGGAACCTTTTCTACCCATTTGCCAAGCCCGCCAACGCCGAGAGCAATCTGAATCACACCGATCAGAAAACTCAGCGTGAGCACCAAGACCACATAATTCTGAGTTTCGGGCAGCGCGAGCGGGGCAATCAAGGCCATCGTTGTGAGCGAGATCGCGTTTGCAGGCCCAGTGACCATGGTTCTGCTCGAACCAAACAATGCCGCCACAATGCAGGGCACGATCGCCGCATAAAGACCATAGTGCGGTGGCATGCCCGCGAGCGTGGCAAAGGCCAACCCCTGAGGCAACACCACAATCGCGCCGGTCAGGCCGGCCATGAGATCAGCACGAACAACCCCAGGAGTCTTCCACTCCGGGATCCAGCGCAGAAAAGGCAGCCACGACATGAGCATGACTATACCGAATTCATTTCCGACAATTCACCGCATGAGTAAAAAAACAGCCCGATGAAACGGGCTGTCGCAACACTGAAATCACCTGTCAGGGATTACTTCAGAGAAACACCCTTTTCAGAAAAATATTTCACAGCGCCGGCATGAAATGGAATCGCAGCCTTGGAGACACTCTGATTGGCAAGTGTCATGTTTGTGGCCTCACGATGGGCAGCGACCAGGTCCGGCTGATTGTCAAACAACGTCTTGACGATGTTGTACGCCATGGCTTCCGACATCGACTGATTGACCAGAAGCGTGCCCCAGACACTGGCAGAATTCGTAGGGCGGTCTACCCCCTTGTAGGTGCCGGCAGGAATGGCAGTGGCGGCATAGATGGGGCCGGCCTCTTTCTTCATGATCTCAACAGCATCACCGTGATCCAGCATGCGGATCTTGAGCCCAGGGCTGTTCGCTATGTCCGTCACGGCCGGAATCGGAATTCCCGCGGCATGGAAAAAAGCATCAATTTTTCGATCCCGAAGGGCATTGGCAGCCTCTGCCACGCTCAATCGCTCACGCGTGATGTCTTTCATGGGATCAATGCCTTTTGCCTTGAGAATACGAAACGCCATGACCTCGCTGCCGCTACCGGGTGAGCCTGTGGAGACCCGCTTACCTTTCATGTCAGCGATCGACTTGATGGGTGAATCGTCAAGCGTCACCACGTGCATGATCAGGGGGTGAATCACGGCAAGGGTCTGGACCGGGACTTTTCGTCCGCTGAATTTACCGGTGCCGTTCACGGCCTCCCACGCGGAATCCACCATCGAGAATCCAACATCGGTCTTTTGATTCGACAACAAGTTCAGGTTGTCGACGCTTGCGCCCGTCACTTCGGCGGTTGCCGACGTGTTTGGGAGTTTTTTGGACAGCACGTTGGCCATGGCGCCGCCCATGGGGTACCAGACCCCACCGGTGCCGCCGGTGGAGATGGAGATCCGGGTTTGTTGCGCCAATGCCGTACCTGCACCTAAGCCGAGTGCGGCAGTTAAGACCACGCCCAGTAGGCCACTTCGCCATTTATATGTTGATCTCATATCACTGTCTCCTGTTGTAATAATGAACGTCGCGTTAATGATGCTTACTCGTGAAGTAAATCAACCACACACCACACAATCTATTAGGGTTTAGGCTTAAATTTCGGTATCGCCAACTCGTCGCCAAAAGGCTCGCGATAGGCCTGGAGTGCCATGCCAATTCTTAGATCCTCGGGCTTGCATCCGGTAATTTGCGCGTACATCCGAGGGCCATCGGCCAAATCAATCAGGCCCATGAGCACAGGCAGCTCGGGCTCCCAGCCCCGATAGTTCATGGCCACAGCATGGGAGATGGTGAAGCTGTAAAGCGTGCCGTAAGGCTGGGCATCCGTCCAGGTCAGATCACGGCTGCCACACTCAATACACCACGGTTTGGGGTAGAAGTTGTAGGTTCCGCACTTCCCACAGCGCTGGAGTACAAAACGGCCCTCTTTCGCCGCATTCCAAAACGGCGCCGTCAGGTGGGTTATCGTTGGGATGGGTTTGTCGAATTTCGCGGTCATGGCTTAACCCTCATTACCAAAAATCAGAGAAATACAGCTGCGTCCGGGGCGGCCATAGGGAATTCCGCCAAAACCACACGAGGCACCAATACGGGCATTGCTTACTTGGCGATCGCCAGCCTCACCCCGAAGCTGTGTCACCGCCTCGATCAACGGCATAAATCCACCGATTGCACCGCCAGGTTGCCCACCGGATAGCTGCCCACCATCGGTCGACAAGGGGAAATCACCGTCAAACCGAAGATTGCGCTCGGTGACGAACGCACCTCCTTGGCCCTTCTTGCAAAAACCCCAATCCTCAATCGTCATGATTGATACAAACGGATAGTCGTCATAGGGCTGGAAGAACTGAATGTCCTTGTGCGCGACCCCGGCCATGGAGAATGCCTGGGGTGCGGCCTGTGCAAACCCTGTTGTCGTGATGTCGGGCTGATTGCGTGAACCATGGTAGTAGTTGTTTGACTCGCCAAATCCCAGCAGATAGACCGGCCGGTCGGTAATTTTTTTTGCACTCGCTTTTGACGTCACGATAAACGCGAGGCCGCCATTCACGATCGGCACACAATCCAAAAGCCTGATCGGATCCGACAACACACGCGACTGAAGATAGTCGTCCAGCGTGAATGGTTGGCGGTAGATTGCCCCAGGATGCAACGATGCATGGAACCGGTTGCTTACAGCAACTTTCCCGGTCTGCTCCGGCGTCAAGCCAAACTGATGCTTGTACCGCTGGTAGACAAATGCAAACTGGGCCGTCGCGCCCATGATCCCGAACGGGCCCTGAAAATCCCAAAACACACCCCGCGTGCGCTCCGGTGACAAGGGAAGACCTGGTGCCGCCGAGGGGATGTGCAACGGCGTATCCGCGCCAACCACCAACACGCGATCCACCACACCGGTTTTGATCATGGCTGCTGCGCGAATCAACATTGATGATGCAGACGCACCGCCCTGATCGCCGCGAATCAACACTTTTGCATTGATGCCTAAGTTTTCGGCCGTGGCTGCAGACCAATTCACGGTGTGAGCAGTCTCAGCATGCGCCACGGCAAGGCCCTGGCCATCAAAATCAGACTTGGTCATGCCAGCCTGGGTCAGGGCAAGATCTGCTGCCCATGCAATGTAATCGTCGACCGTATAGATCGGTTCACCAGGCTTTGCCCGACTGTAGGGTGTTCGTCCAACGCCTACAACTGCTACTTCACCGCGCATCATGACTCCTTCTGCTAGTGCAACGTTTTAACTATCAAGGAACTACAACTCAATGCTGCTTCTGTTGAAATACCATCACACAATCCACTGCAACCGGCCCACGCTCGCTGACCAACACGGGATTGAGGTCTAATTCATCGAGTGCATCGCGCATGCGATAGGCCCAGACCGATACATCGGAGAGCAGCTGCGCAATTTTTTCCCGGTCGACCGCTGGCTTACCGCGCACACCGTCCAGCAAGGCAGTCATGCGCAGCTCAGACAGCATGCGAAGGCCCTCTGCACGATCAAACGGTGCTTTTCGGAACACCACATCACGCAGCACTTCCACCAAGATGCCGCCAATGCCCACCATGACGATGATCCCGAACACCGGATCACGCCGAACACCAACCACCAGCTCAACGTGGCCCGCAGACATCGG
>JBDLRC010000046.1:0-3586 GCA_039800265.1 Pseudomonadota bacterium | reverse complement strand
CGCCCAGCGCATGAAAATAATGGCCAAGCGATTTGCGGACCGTTTCACCCAGCTTGGGCGCATCCAGATCGCGGGCGTCGTGATCGTTATGCGGCCTGGAGTCGTTGCTCATGGTCTTTTGCAAAAAACTCATCAATGGCGGCCAGCTGGGCGTGCGTGGATTCGAGCTGGTTGAGGGCATCACGAAATACTTTTACGCCGGGCAGCCCTTTTAAGTACCAGCCGATGTGTTTGCGAGCGATGCGTACGCCGGCATGCTCGCCGTAAAAGGCGTAATGATCGTGCAGGTGATTCTTGAGCCACTGTGCGATTTCAGCTTCGGACGGATCAGGAAGGTCTTCACCGGACTCCAGGTAGTGGGCAATCTGCCGAAATATCCAGGGCCTGCCCTGGGCGGCGCGCCCAACCATCACGGCATCGGCCTGGGTGTAGGCCAGCACCTCAAATGCCTTTTGCGGGCTGTCGATATCGCCGTTGGCCACGACTGGAATGTTGACCTGCTGTTTGATGGTGGCAATGGTGTCGTACTCTGCATGCCCATGGTATTTATCTTCGCGTGTGCGGCCGTGGATGGTCAGCATGGAGACGCCAAGATCCTCGGCCATGCGCGCAATGGCCGGGGCATTTCTGTTTTCTGCATTCCAGCCCGTGCGCATTTTGAGGGTGACCGGAATGCCGTCTCGGCCGACAGCGTTCACCACCGCTGACACGATGGATCGTATCTTTTCAGGGGTCTGCATCAGCGCAGAGCCCGCCGCAACATTGCAGACTTTTTTTGCGGGGCAGCCCATGTTGATGTCGATGATCTGAGCGCCGCGCTCGACGTTGAAACGTGCAGCCTGGGCCATCATGTCAGGATCCGCACCTGCGATCTGCACGGCTTTGGGCTCGATTTCGCCGTCGTGGTTGATCCGGCGTGTGGTCTTGTCCGTGGCCCACAGCAGGGCATTGGAGGCAGCCATTTCGCTTACCGCATAGCCTGCGCCGAGTTGTTTGCAGAGCTGCCGGTATGGCCGATCGGTCACGCCAGCCATCGGTGCGACAAACACACGATTGGGCAGGGTGTGGGCACCGATCGAGAGGGGTGCCTCAAACAGCTTGCGGAATTTAGCCGCCATACATCAGCACTTGGCCAAGGAGTTTCTTGGCACCGGGAACCAGGGCCACACCCCCGATGGCACGGCGTACCCAGGCGGCCCTAGCCAGCGTGTCGGTGGCAGTACGCACTGCCCAGCGATCGGCTTTTCGTCGGCGCGCGTAATCGCGCAGACGATCGGGAATGCTTTGGCCCCGTTGCAGCAGGCAGGTGGAGAGGGTCTCGGCATCGCGAAACCCAAGGTTGAGTCCTTGGCCTGCGACCGGATGCAGGGCCTGGGCCGAGTTGCCAATCCATACCGTATTGCCATCGGCAAGCTGTTCGCGCCACTTCAGGCCAAGAGGATAGGTACCGGTGATGCTGACCGTCTCGATGCCGCGAACGCGGGTCGTCATGATCTCGGACAACATGCGCACTTGTTCCTGCGCGTCGGCGGACTGAAATGCTTCGGCACGCGGCGTGCTCGCACAGAAGATCAAGGCGTAGCGCTGGCCAATGGGCAATAACGCGACCACGCCATCGTCGGTGAACCGCTCCCAGGCCGTATCCGTTGGGGGTGGGTTGGTCGTGACCCAGCCGATCACTGCGTTTTGGTCGTAGTCGCGTACCAGCTGCATGCCGGGGTCCGGGCTGGCCGCACCGCGCTGGAATACGCCGCCCTCGGCGATCACGAGCGCACCGGGTGTCTGTGCGCTTGGCGTTTCCCGAAGGCTCACGCCGAGCGGCTTGATGGCCTCGCGCAGCGTGGTGAGCAGGCTTGCATAGCCGACCAGTCCACCCAAGTCGCTGACGCCTACCCGGTCGGTGCGGATCTCCATGCTGCCGAAGTGACCCTGCGACGACACATGGATGTGTTGGATGCGTGTAGCGTCGACAGGGATGTTGAGCTGATGCAGGCGCACCAGTGTGCCGTGGGAGAGCGCCAGAATACGTGGGTCGTTGTCGTGGGTGGGCTGTGGCGTATGAAGCGCCGGATCCACCAGTTCAATGGCGCTGGGTGTCCAGCCGTACTTCACCAAAAACAGTGCGGTGAGGATTCCAACGGGCCCTGCGCCCTGGATACGAATGAGGGGGTCGTCCATGGTGGCCCAATGTTACCCCTGCATCAACGCTTCGATCTCGTCCGCCTTGACCGGCACGCCGCGGGTAAGCAACGTGGCGCCGGATGGCGTGACCACCGCGTCGTCTTCGATACGAATGCCTATGTTCCAGAACTTGGCGTCCACGTCCGGGGCGGGTCGGATGTAAAGACCCGGCTCAATGGTTGTGACCATGCCGGGTCCAAGCGGTGTGGTGTAGTCACCTACATCGTGGACATCCAGTCCTAGCCAGTGGCCCGTGCGATGCATGTAAAAGCGTTTGTAGGCGCCCGATTCGATTGCCTGATCAAGGCTCTGCGCAGGCAGTAATTTCAAATCGATAAGCCCCTGCGTGAGTACGCGCACCGCAGCCTCATGCGGCGCAGTAAACGCCGCGCCAACGACCGTTGCCGCCACGGCGGCCTCCTGGGCTGCATGCACAACATCGTAGACAGCCCGTTGTTCAGCGCTAAAACGTCCACTGATCGGAAAGGTGCGTGTGATATCGGACGCATAACCATCGAGTTCACAGCCGGCATCAATCAGCACGAGTTCGCCATCGCGAATGACACGATCGCCCGCGCGATGATGAAGGATGCAGGTGTGCGGTCCGCCCGCAACAATCGAGCCATACGCCACCGACTGGGCACCCTGGGCGCGGAAGTGATGCAGGAGTTCGGCTTCTAATTCGTATTCATGCTGATGGGGCCGGGCGAATTGCATGGCCCGTACATGGGCCTGTGCTGAGATGGTGCCGGCCTGCTGCATTGTGGCCAGCTCGCGATCGTCTTTGATCAGGCGCTGACGGGCGATGACCTGTGAGAGGTCAACGATGCGATCGGGGGCTGAGATGCCCGCACGGCCTTTGGCACGCAGGCTGTTGAGCCAACACCGCAGTTTTTCGTCAAGTTCTGCATGCAGACCCATGTGGGCATAAAACGCGGGAAGGCCGGCAGCGAGTTCAATCACCGTGGCATCAAGTGCTTCCACGCTTACAGCGTCCTGCATATCAAATCGCGCCGCTGCCTGCTGTGGGCCCACGCGCATGCCATCCCAAATTTCACGTTCGGGGTCGCGGTCACGGCATGCCAATACGTTGTGCGCAGAACCGTTAGCGTCAACGCGCATGATCCACCATGCATCGGGTTCGGGGAACCCGGTCATGTAGAGAAAATCGCTGTGGCTGCGAAAGGGAAAAGTATTGTCACGGTTGCGGGAGATTTCGGTTCCCGCCGAGAGCACAGCCACGCCGCCGCCTTGTTCGGCGATCCAGGCGGCCAGCCGTGCACGCCGTTGGGCGTGGTAATCCCCATGCACCGGTGCGAGCACCTCGTGCGGACGGAGGCTCTCGGGCAGTGACGCCATAAACGGGCTGGTCAGGGCAGGATCGGGCGCATTCATAGGTGGCGAT
>JBDLRC010000045.1:0-4239 GCA_039800265.1 Pseudomonadota bacterium | reverse complement strand
TGCTTGCAGTCTCGTCGGGCTTTATGCAGACTCTCGCACACTGCTTTAATCAACTTTCTTGAGAGTGAGGCGCCTCGGTTCGCGGGGCATGAATCATGTTATTGCGAGACCTGACCAGACTGGGCGCTGCGTTGTTGTTCGGCAACATTGTCGGCGTGGCTACCGTAGGATTTCTCTCCATCATTTTGTTTGCCTGGTCGGTCTGGAAGATTCCGATTGCCACGGATTTCGTGCCTTGGTCTGAGGCGAGTTATTCGCCAGTGCTCGCAGCCTTTATGTTCGGGGGAGCTCTTCTGGCCGGCTGGATATTCAGTCATTTGGAAGGTCCTCGATCCCATGGCCCAGCCGACACCATTGTTGCCATCAAGAATGACACTGACATTGAACTCAAGGGTGGATGGCTCACTTCGGCTCTGACACTGGTGAGCGTCTCATGCGGCGCTTCTGTCGGTCTGTTTGGTCCGATTGTGCATTTCGGCGCCTGCATCGGGTCTCTTCTGCAGCGGGCGTTTCGCTTGTTGTCCCGGAGCCTGTTGCTGGCTGCGGGGGGCGCTGCAGCGATCGCTGCACTTTTTTCTGCTCCGATTGCGGCCAGTATCTTCGCCCACGAGATGTTGTTGCGCCGGTTTCGCTCCAGTGAGTCAGCGCCGCTGGTGGTGGCAGCCTTGGGTGGCTTTTTCGCCTCGGTGATGCTGCTCGGATCAGACCGCAAGCTGCTGAAAATCGTAGGCGAACCGCTCGATGTCAGCCCAGAGTCTTTGGCCCTTGCTGTTGTGCTCGGACTGCTGTGTGGCTTGGCTTCTACCCTATACATCTATCTGCTCACGCGGGGCCCCAAGTTGGCGAACGCCACAAAGATTCCGTCCTTGTTTCGCCCACTTGTTCCAGCGACCATTCTCTATCTGGTGTCACCATTTTTTCCGCAGCTCATTGGCCCTGGTCTTGGTGCCGTGAACATGGCTCTGGCCGGCCAGTTTGGGCTGGTGCTCCTCCTCCTTTTGGTCTTTCTAAAAATCTTCGCTGCAGCGCTCTGTCGTTCATTTGGATTCCACGGCGGCATTTTTCTACCCGCCGTCTTTTTTGGTGCCATGCTGGGTGGAATGATTGACGCAGCCCTGGGCGGCGGGCATCACATGTATGCCTTGTTGGGTGCCGCTGCCTGTGCGGGCTCTGCGATCGGCGCGCCAATCGCTGCCGTGGTCATCATCTTCGAGATGAGCGGCGATTACCGCTTTATTGTTCTGGCGATGGTGGCGGTGGCCGTGTCGTGCCAGGTGAGCCGCACCTTGATCGGGCGCTCGGTCTGGGATCGGTCATTGTTCTTGAGGGGCATCGATACCGACGATGAGCCCAGGCCACCTAGCGCAGGTGATCGTCGCCCAGGTTGACTCCGCGCAGCATGAGTTGACGGTCGAAGAGTGATCGACCGGCCAAGGCTCTCGAAAACTGATTGGCTGTTACTACACTGATCATGCCCAGCACGGCCCACTCATAGCTGCCCGTGAGTTCAAAGACGATCATCACTGCGGCCAGGGGTGCTCCAATGACGGCCGCGATGCAACTGGCCGCCCCCAAGATCGCAAAATTTGACGATGCTGGGTCAATCCCGGGAAGGCTCACGTCCAAGATGGCTCCGGAAAGTGCCCCGATGAAAAGGGCTGGCGCAAAAACACCCCCGAACATGCCAAAGCCAATGCACAGGCTTGTGGCCACGATTTTCAGCGCGATCAGACACAGCAAAAGCACCAGACTGAGCTTGCCGGCCAGCGCAAGGTCCACGGAGCCAAGGCCGTGGCCCAGAAGGTGGGGAAAGAAAGGTGAGATCAAGAACAAGAAGGCCGCTGGCACCAGCGGACGCCATTGCAAGGGAATGCTGGTGCGCTTGGCCCAGCCCGGTGACGCTGTGACTGCCCGAATGTAGATGACCGAGGCGATGCCGCTCGAGATGCCCACACCAATGGCCAGAAAGAAGGTGGGCAAAGTGAGGGCCGGCGTGGATTGGATGTCAAAGAGGCGCTGGTCACCCACCCATGCGTGCGCAATCCATTGGGCACCGAAGGCGGCCGCGATGACTGGGCCCGCGCCGAATGCACCAAAGCGCCGAATGATGGCCTCGTGCGCCAAAATGGCCGCCCCGAGGGGGGCAGAGAAAACGGCTGCGATGGCAGCGGCTGCGCCGCTGCCCAGAATCACGTCTGTGGGCAGCCTTTGAGACAGGTTGTGAGACCAGCGCATCACAACTGTGCTGATATAGCCGCCAAAGTGCATCAGGGGCCCGAAAATGCCGATGGATGCGCCCCCCGAGAGGTTCACGGTGGCCAGCAGGGTGGACAGGGCGCCTGATCGCACACTTGGATTTTCGTTCCGTTGGGCCGCCAGAATGAGATCTGCAGGGCCATGAGGCCGGCCGGCCTCAAGAAGCAGCAGGATGCGGCCAGAGATCAATGCGGCGATGAGCAGGGCCACGCCCACCGCGGGGCTTAGGGATAGTGTGTTCAATGCGAGGATGCTCGGCAGGGGTACTTGCCAGAGCGAGTTGAAGTATTCAACAACTGCAAAAAGCCCAAGGGCGATGCTCCCGACCAGCATGCCGAGGAAGAGCGACGATGTGATTGCCCCGAGCCGAATCCACAGGCCCCAATCCTTCGACCCGGGGCTCTCTGAGGGTGGTTTCTGATTCAAAATTTAGCGGGCACCCGAGGCCTTCTGTTCCTCGAGAATTTTTCGAATGACGACGACGTCTGCGTGGACTGCAGAGAGCTCTTGGCGGATGGTTTGGAGGTCGTTGCCCTCGACCGCCTGTTCATCGGAATGAATGGCGTTGAGCGAATTCACAATCACGGCAATGAAGAGGTTCAGAACCGTGAATGTCGCTGTCAGAATGAAAACAATGAAGAAGATCCAGGCGTACGGATAGACATCCATGATGGGCCGCGCGATGTCGCCGGACCAGCCCTCGAGGGTCATGACCTGGAAGAGCGTGAAGAGACTTCGTCCGAGGTCCCCGAACAATTCCGGAAATGCCTGGCCGAACAACTTTGTGGTGATGACCGCGCAGACATAAAAAAGAATGGCAACCAGTCCGATGACGGAGGCCATGCCTGGAATGGCTGACAGCAATGCGCCGACGACGCGCCGAATGCTCGGAATTTTGTTGATGAGGCGCAGCACCCGCAATACCCGCAGCGATCGCAGCACCGCGAATGGGCCCGAGGCCGGAATGAGGGCGATCCCCACCACAACGAAGTCGAAGACGGACCACGGATCTTTGAAGAACCGCCAGCCTCTAGCGAGCAGCAGGCAGACGATCTCCGCCACGAAGACCGTCAGGATGGCGTGGTCGGCTGCGATGAGGGTCTCGCCGTAGGCCGCCATGATGGTTGGACTGGTTTCCATTCCGAGGATGGCTGCATTGATAAGGATCAACACGATGATGGTGTTCTGAACCCATGCCTGTCCCCAGAAGCGCTCGATGGCGGCTTTCCATGGGGGTAGCTGGGGATCAATGGTTGGCGAAGTGCTGGTCATGATGGATGGCAAATGTGAATAAAGAGGCCCGTTTAGATTACACCGGTGCAGCGCAATCAAATTCTGGCAAATCCAACGCCGAACCCTTTGTTGGACTGAGCGTCGCCCTCCCGACCGGCGCATGGCCCTCTGGGGGGGGGGTAGGGTTTTCGTGAACCTTTTGCGAGACGACTTGTCTATGAAAAGTTAAGCCGATAGACTCCACCCAGCCAAAAAGGCTTTTCAGTGGAGGGCTTTATGCCACGTTCTATTCGTTTCGGTGATTACGTCCAGGCCATCACGGTCGACTCGGACGAAATCGCTTATTCCAAGCTCATGTCCCGTCCGTTGTTCGATCAGCAGGGCAACGAGGTTCCACAAAAGCCGGAAAAGCTTCGGCTCGGGGGCATGGATGTCTACAAACTACTCCAACCCTACCTCTCTGTGCGGTTCATGGAGCAGGCCAAGGCCGTGGTTCCGTTGGCGGCCTACCTGGCGCTCTTCCAGCTGCTGGTGCTGAACCAGAGCATTCAAGACTCTGCCACGTTGGGCCTGGGCTTACTCGCGGTGATGGTCGGGCTCATGATCTTCCTCGAAGGCCTGAAGCTGGGCCTGATGCCGTTTGGAGAAATCATTGGCAGCAAGCTGCCAACCAAGCTCCCGCTGGTTGGGGTGCTGTTCATTGCCTTCCTGCTGGGCATCGGCGTGACCTTCGCCGAGCCCGCCATTGGC
>JBDLRC010000044.1:0-2854 GCA_039800265.1 Pseudomonadota bacterium | reverse complement strand
GCCAAGAAGGGCCAGCACAGGCAGCGACAACGCCGCCCAGCGCAGCACATTACCGCGCGCCCTTAGTAATGAAATACGTTTGAGTACCGCTTTTGCCATCTGCTCCTCCCCAGGAGACATGGACCGGTAACGACCCGTCCGAAATCAGTGGAGAAGTGACGATGAATAATTATGGTGCCGACTATCTGACTCGAACAGATGACCTATCGCTTACAAGGCGATTGCTCTACCAACTGAGCTAAGTCGGCCAGTGTCGGGTCACCCCAGTCCATCTGACGTACGCCCCTATTTTACGCGAGTGAGTTTCGGCCGCCCAGTCGATGGCTTGGTGGGAGAAGGAGGCTCATCTTCCCCCTGGGGGGCCTTGCCTGAGACCGGCTCTGCAGCAGGCTGTTCGGGCATGGCAGGGGCCGCGGCATCGACCGCGGCAAGCCGCGTCTCCTGCCCTTCGGCTGGGGCCTTGGAGACCTCAAAGGCCATGCCGTTGCCGGTTTCCTTGGCGTAGATGGCCACCACGTTGTCGATGGGCACCATGATGTCATGGACCCGCCCAGAGAAGCGGGCGTGGAAGGTGATGTCTCGATTGGTGATTTGCAGCTTATCGGTCGCAAGCATGCCCACGTTCAGCACAATCTCACCGTTGCGGACATGCTCGCGAGGCACCCGGACATGCTCATTGACCGATACCGCGATGTAGGGCGTTAGCCCGTTGTCGGAGCACCACTCGTGAATGGCCCGAATCAGATAGGGCTTGGTCGAGGACGGGGCAGCCGAGTCCGACATCGCGAATCTTCCGACGGCGCCTATCGGCGCATAATTTTTTCTGGCGGCGTAAGGGCTTCAAAAAAGGCCGGACGGGAAAAAATACGTTCGGCATATTTTTGAACCGGCACGGCGGTCTTGGGCAGTTCCACGCCGTAGTAATCAAGGCGCCAAAGCAAGGGGGCCAAGGCAACGTCGATCATCGAGAACTCTTCGCCGAGCATGAATTTATTCTTGGTGACCACCGGGGCCAGCTGGGCCAGGCGGTCGCGGACCAGTACGCGGGCCTTCTCCATTTTCTTGGCATCCTGCTTTTCAAGGGCCTCGACGTGTACAAAGAGTTCGCGCTCAAAGTTCAGAAGCAGCAACCGAGCCCGGCCCCGCTGTACTGGATCTGCTGGCATCAGCTGCGGATGGGGAAAGCGCTCATCGATGTACTCGTTGATGATGTTTGACTCGTAAAGGATCAGATCCCGCTCGACGAGGATGGGCACCTGGCCATACGGGTTCATGACCGAGATGTCATCGGGCTTATTAAACAGATCGACATCGCGAATTTCGAAGTCCATCCCTTTTTCAAACAGCACAAACCGACAGCGGTGACTGAAGGGGCAGGTGGTTCCGGAGTAGAGGACCATCATGGGCGGGGTTCCTTAATAATGAACAAGGGTGGAGCATTGCCCCACCCCTTTGAGAACAGCAACGTGCTGCTTAGGCCTACTTAATGTTTTTCCAATATGCCTTGTTAAGACGCCAGGCAATCACGAAGAAAATGGCCAAGAAAATCATGACCACGATACCGGCGGTCTTGCGTGTGAACTGGGCAGGCTCGGAGACATAGTTCAAGAACGAGGCGAGATCCGCCACAAAAGCATCGTATTCAGCAGGCGACTTGGACTTCTGAACCTCCCAAAGCACGTGCGGCATGCCCACCCCGACAAAGGTCTTGTTGTTCCAGCCGGTCGGACGTGAGGCGTCTTCATGGTAGGTGCGCAAGAACGTGTAAATCCAATCCACACCAGCTCCCGAGTGCGATGAGCGCGAACGGGCCGTGACCGAAAGATCCGGAGGGGCGGCACCAAACCACACCTTGGCGTCGCTGCGATTTAACGATGTGCGGATGTAGTCGCCGGCCTTCGCGCCCGGTGGCAACATGGCCTTGATCTGCTCTTCAGTGAATCCGATATCGGCGAGACGGTTGTAACGCATTGCCGAAAGACCGTGGCAGCCCAAGCAATAGGAAATGAAGGTCTTCGCGCCGTTTTGCATCGCGGCTTTATCGGAGAGCTTGGCCGACGGGATGTTGTCGAGGGCCACCGGGGCCCCCGCTGCGAACGCGGCAGAGAAGGTGGCAGTGAGCACGGCAACACCAACCGCCGCAAATGCTTTTTTCAGCGTATTCATAGGCCCTACCATCAGGGAGAAGTGCATGTTATTCATTGTGAGTGTCCTGTCTGTGACGGCTTAGTGAGGTTTGAACGTCACACGATCAGGAACAGGCTTATAAGGCCCAATCAGACTCCAGATCGGCATCAGCGCAAAGAACAGGAAATAAAACACGGTGCCCACGAGGGAGTAGGCCTGACCAAACGGCGACGGGGGCAACACGCCTAGATAACCCAGAATGAAGAAGTTCACCACAAACACCGCATACAGCACTTTCTGCCATGTGGGCCGATAGCGAATGGACTTTACGGGGCTGTTGTCGAGCCAGGGCAAGAAGAACAAAATCACCACGGCACCGCCCATAATCACCACGCCCCAGAACTTGGCATCGAACACACGGAAGGTGATGGCGAGCACCACCAACGCTGCAATGCCAGCACCCTTGATCGCCATGGACCACTTGGAGCGCAATACGGCCAGCGCCCCAATTGCTGCGCCTGCCACCATGACCCAGGTAAACAGATCGGTCACCGCACGCAGCATGGAATAAAACGGTGTGAAGTACCAGACCGGCGCGATATGCGGCGGTGTGACCAGCGGATCGGCAGGAATGAAGTTATTGAATTCCAGGAAGTATCCGCCAGCCTCAGGGGCGAAAAACACCACCGCAAAGAAGAGGATCAGGAATCCTGCGATGCCAAGGATG
>JBDLRC010000043.1:0-4120 GCA_039800265.1 Pseudomonadota bacterium | reverse complement strand
GAGCAGGCCTTCATCGACAAGATGCTGATTGATCTGGATGGCACCGAGAACAAATCCCGCCTCGGGGCAAACGCCATGCTGGCCGTATCGATGGCTGTGGCCAAGGCGGCGGCCGAGCAGTCGGGCCTGCCGCTTTACCGTTACCTTGGTGGCTCTGCACCGATGGCCTTGCCGGTGCCCATGATGAACGTGATCAATGGCGGCGCACACGCCAACAACAACATTGATCTGCAAGAGTTCATGATCATTCCGGTGGGCGCGCCCACCTTCCGCGAGGCCGTGCGTTACGGCGCCGAAGTCTTCCATAGCCTTAAGAAGATCATTCACGATGAGGGCATGTCGGTGGCCGTGGGCGATGAGGGCGGATTTGCACCCAGCGTGAAAAATCACGAGGCCGCCATTCAAATGATTCTGAAGGCCATCGAAAACGCCGGCTACGAGCCCGGCCGCCAAGTTGCCCTGGGACTGGATTGCGCAAGCTCCGAATTCTTCAAAAACGGCAGCTACGCACTGGAAGGCGAGGGCCTGACCCTGCCGCCCAAAGACTTCGTGCATCTGCTGGCCAGCTGGGTCGACAAGTACCCCATCATCTCGATTGAAGATGGCTGCGCGGAAAACGACTGGGATGGCTGGGCCTACCTGACCCAGGTGCTTGGCAAGAAAGTGCAGCTGGTGGGCGACGATCTCTTTGTCACCAACACCAAAATTCTGCGCGAAGGCATTCAGAAGAACATTGCCAATTCGATCCTGATCAAGATCAACCAGATCGGTACGCTCTCCGAGACCTTCGCTGCAATCGAAATGGCCAAGCGGGCCAATTACACCGCGGTGGTTTCCCATCGCTCCGGCGAAACCGAAGACACCACGATTGCCGACATCTCGGTGGGCACCAACGCCCTGCAGATCAAGACCGGTTCGATGTCGCGTACTGACCGCACGGCCAAATACAACCAGCTGCTGCGCATCGAAGAGGATCTTGGTGATGCGGCCAGCTATCCAGGAATCGACGCCTTCTATAACATTCGTCGTTAAGCCGCGCCGCCCATCCCGGCGGTGTCGTGCGTTGCGATAGGAGAGCCCCGGCCCCATGGCCAACCTGAACCAGGTACTGCAGAAGTTTCCTGCACCGAGCCTGACCAATGTGCTGGTGGGTGGGCTCATTCTTTTGCAGTTCCCGCTATGGTTTGGTGATGGCGGATGGATCCGTGTCTGGCGCCTGGAGCGGCAGATCGAGTCCCGTCAGATCGATAACGACGCCAAGCGGCTGCGGGTCGCCGAGTTAGAGGGTGAGGTCCGCGACTTTAAGAAAAGCGCACGGGCCGCTGAAGAGCGCGCACGCTACGAACTGGGCATGATCATGCCGGGTGAACGTTTCGTGCAGTGGGGCGCGCCCACCGCGCCACCGGCCAACGCGGCTAGTGCAGGGTCGTCGACCCCGGCGAAGAAGGCGGCATCTCGCGAGTAAAAAGCTCCGCGCAGTCCACCGCATCAAACGAATACTCGGTGTTGCAGAAGTCACAGTTGACTTCGATATGACCCTGCTCGGTCAGAATTTCTTCTACTTCCTCTTGGCCCAGGGTCAAGAGCATCTTGCCCACGCGGGTCCGCGAACACGAGCAGCTGAATTGCACCGGCCGCTCCTCCAAGAGCCGTGGTTCCTCTTGCCAAAACAGTTGATGCAGAAGCTGTGCGGCCTCGGTAGAGAGTAATTCGTGTGGCGTGAGCGTATCGGCAAGGGTGACCAGCCGTGCCCAGTCGTCATCGGTGTCGGATGGCGGTGTGGGCACTGCGCCGGTGCCGCCTTCATTGGGCATTTTCTGAAGCAAGAGCCCTGCGGCCCGCTCACCATTGCAGGCGAGCCACAGCCGTGTGGGTAGCTGCTCGGACTTGGCCATGTAATCTTCAAGGGCCTGGGCCAGGCCTTCGGCGTGCAGGGGCACAATGCCTTGATAGGGTGTCTGCGATGCTGTCTTGGGGTCAAGCACCACACTGAAGCGGCCCATGTTGCTCTGGTTGACCAGGTCTTGCCAGCCTGCACCGGGCGGCACCTCGAGTGTTTCCGACATCTTCACCGTGCTGCGAAAACCCATCTGCGCAGAGCACTCGGCCACCGCCAAACGCACCGGCCCATCGCCGTGGATCTGCAGGATCACGGCGCCGTCGTATTTAAGACTTGCTGAGAGCAGAATCGAGGCGCAGCTCATCTCGCCCAATAACTGCATCACCTCGGGAGCATCGCTGTGGCGGTGGGCCACTTCAAGCCATGACTGGTCAATGCGCACCAGGTGGGCCCGCGCCGACACCTTGTTGAACATGACCCGCAGCAGCCGGTCGTTGTTTTCATTAGCCAATTTTTTTCAGATCCTTACGGAAGGTGGCCGCGCGCGTGACATAGCCTTTGATGCCGCGATGCATGCCGGCGATTTCGTCGTCGGTGAGTTCACGAATGACTTTGGCAGGCGAGCCCATCACCAGCGAACGGTCGGGAATCTTTGTGCCGGTGGTGACCAGTGCACAGGCGCCAATCAAACAGTTTTGTCCGATCACGGCATCGTTTAACACCACGGCCTGAATGCCGATCAGGCTGCCGTCGCCCACGGTGCAGCCATGCAGCATCGCCTGATGGCCGATCGTAACGTTGTCGCCCACGGTCAGCGGTGAACCTGGATCGGTGTGCAGCACGGCGCCTTCTTGCACATTCGAGCCCACGCCAATCACGATCGGTTCGTTGTCGCCACGCAGTGTGGCCCCATACCAAATGCTGGAGTTTTCTTTCAGTACCACTTTGCCAATGACGGTGGCCGAATCGGTGACATACGCTGAGGCGTGAATCTGGGGTTCCGATGCACCAAGGGCATAGATCGGCATGCGCAGGCTCCTTCAAAAAAAGGCTTTGTACCACGTTGGGCGTACGGCCAAAAAAGGCTTTTCCCATCGGGCTGTGGGAATACGCGAAAATACGCTATGACTTCGGCCTATCCACACGACATCAACGTTGACCTGCACATGCACTCAACGGCATCCGATGGTGCGCTCGCGCCTGAGGCGCTGGTGGCGCGGGCCGCGGGCAACGGCGTGCAGATCATGGCCTTGACCGATCACGATACGGTGGCCGGTCAGCAGGCCGCCCGCGAGGCGGCAGTGCAATTCGGTGTGCAGTACGTGCACGGTGTTGAGATTTCCGTGACGTGGGGCGGCGAGACCATCCATGTGGTGGGCCTGGATTTTGATCCGACACATGCCGGCCTTGCCGACATCCTTGCCGGCATTCGCGATGGCCGCCTGGGCCGTGCCCGGGCCATGGCCGATGGCCTGGTGGCCCATGGGCTGCCGGATCTCTTTGACGAGGCCATGTCGCATGCAGAAAACCCGGGCCTGATTGGCCGCACCCATTTCGCGCGGGCCCTGGTGGCCCGGGGCCTGTGCACCGACATGAACAGCGTGTTTCAGCGCTACCTCACCCCGGGCAAGCCGGGCTACCTGGCCCACACCTGGGCCAGCCTATCCCAGGCCGTGGGCGCGATTCGGGGCGCGGGCGGCGTGGCGGTCCTGGCCCATCCGGCCCGCTACCGCTTAAGCGCCATCGGGCTTTGGGCCTTGATCGATGAATTCAAGACCCTGGGCGGCTCGGCCGTCGAGGTCGTGACCGGCAGCCACACCGACCGTGAGGCCCGACGTTTTCAGCAGCTGGCCGTGGAGCACAAGCTTCACGCCTCGCGCGGCAGTGACTTTCATGCCGTGGGTGAAAGTCGCTTTGATGTGGGTGCCGTACCCCCTCTGCCAGACGCCACCCGGCCGGTCTGGCACGGCTGGGCCCACTGATAAAATCCGATTCAATGTACCCCCAACGCGTCTTATCGGGCATGCGGCCCACCGGTGCCTTGCACCTTGGCCATTACCACGGCGTCCTGAAAAACTGGGTTCGTCTGCAGGCCGAATACGAATGCCTCTTTTTTGTGGCCGACTGGCATGCCCTGACCACCCATTACAGCGAGCCCGGCATCATCTCCGAGAGTGTCTGGGGCATGCTCACCGACTGGCTGGCCGCCGGCGTTGATCCGGGCCAGGCCACCTTGTTCATTCAGTCACGGGTGCCCGAGCATGCCGAGTTGCATCTGCT
>JBDLRC010000042.1:0-3956 GCA_039800265.1 Pseudomonadota bacterium | reverse complement strand
GCGGTTGGCCACCAGCGTAAAGTTGCCGCCGGCATCAAACGCCAGACCGATCAAGCACATTGTCGAAGCTCGCTCGCGAGGACTATGCTGAAGCCTCTGCCGGAATCGCGTAGGGAAGCTCACGGGCCGCAAGTAGCGGGCCATCCAAGGCGCCAATGTGCAGGCCCTGCGTCTCCCAGGCCGCAAGGCTTAGCTGAACCAATAGCGCCACGCCTTCTGAAGGATTGCCCTGCGCATTGATGCGAGGTGCAGCGGCAACCACCTGGCCGCATGGCTCAGCAGGCTGCGCATCGGACCAGATATCCTGGCCAATCAATGCCACTGCGTCGGACACGGTGGGCGGAAGCGCATCAAGGTCTGTCCGAAACATACGGCGCTTTAGCTTGCCCAGGTACTGGCTTCTGGCCACGACCTCTTGGCCCGGATAGCAGCCCTTGGTGAAACTCACACCGTCGACCAATTCGAAATTGATCATCTGCGGAACGAAGGCTTCGACCGTCGCGCTCCAGACCCAGGGTTTGGCGTTTTCGATCTCGGAGTACCACCAGGCCGACTCGTGAAGCGGCTTAGCGCCGGAGAGTGTCGCGGTGATCTGTTCAACGTCGGCAGGCGGCCCCACGAGCCATGCCCGTGACCCCAGCGTCGGGCTGGCGGCCTCTGCAATCAACCATGCCTGGCCAAGCGCAATCACACCTCCATTGGGGCCATCGGGACCGAGCCCTGCCATGCCGGCATCGGTCCAGTCTCCCCAGAGCCCCACCGCGGTGAAGGCGGACTCCGGTGCAGAAAATGCAGCTTTCGCCCGCAGCACATACATACGAAGCCGTTTGACCGTGGATGCTGCGATCTCGCGCGGCAACACATGGCCCACGGTTTCGTGATCGATTCGCCACTGCAACATCGTGGCCAAGAGACGCCCCTTGGGCGTGCAATACCCCGTGCGCTGTGATGCGCCGGCTTTGAGGCCCACCACGTCGTTCGTGAGCTGGCCCTGAAGAAACGTATTGGTGTCGGGTCCGCTGACAGCAAAGCCCTCCATGGAGGGAAGGGGGGCGAAGCACCGCACGGAAAAGAGGTCTTGGATGTTCATTTCTTTAATATAGCGGGCATGGCCCGACAAAAACGATCCGGGAAGCCCAAACCCCTTTCCTTTACAGGACGATTGTTGCGATCGGTCTGGCTTGGCGTCGTGGCTGGTGGGGTTGCGAGTCTGATTGGATTGGGCTGGTTTTTGTATGAGGGCCACCGCCCCATCTCGCAAAAGGAACGCATCGACCTGGTGATTCCCTATGGCAGTTCTGCCCGTGAGGTGGCCGCCATGATCCGCGATGCGGGAGTCGATATTCATGAGGGCATGTTTTTGCTGCATGCCCGTTGGCTTGGCGTGCATCGGCAGCTGAAGGCCGGGGTGTATTCGGTTGAGGCGGGTCTGACCAAGCGCCAATTCATTCAGCGAATGGCAGGACAGGACCCCACGCACATTGAGTTTCGCGTCGTGGAGGGCTGGACGGTCAAACAGACCGTTGACGCCCTGGCGGCTACGCCCGCACTTCGCTTCGACCTTGGCGCGGCCACCTATGGCACTGCCTTAGCCGGCCTGCTTGATCTGCCCACCCGCAACCCTGAGGGCTGGATCTATCCCGATGCCTACATCGTGCGCAAGGGGTCGAATGCCTCTGAACTTTTAAAACGCGCTGCCGCGTTTCAGAGGCAGGTGCTGCAAAGCGAATGGGATAAACGTCGCGAGGGGCTTCCGTACCGAACCATGGAAGAGGCTCTGGTGGTGGCCTCGATTGTTGAGAAAGAGACCCAGTTTCCCGGCGACCGAGAACGGGTGGCCGCCGTTTTTTCCAATCGGCTCCGCATTGGCATGCCGCTTCAGGCTGATCCCACCGTCATCTATGGCCTAGGCGATCGTTTCTCAGGGGATTTAACTCGGGCGGATCTGCGGCGTGACACGCCCTATAACACCTACACCCGTAAAACACTGCCGCCCACGCCAATCGCCAATCCGGGGCGCCGGGCGCTGCGGGCAGTCATGAACCCCAGCGACTCACAGGCCCTGTATTTCGTGGCCCGTGGAGACGGCAGTTCCCACTTCTCGGAGACGCTGGCCGAACACAACAGCGCAGTGGACCGCTACATTCGCCGGCTGGCCTCGGGAGGCAAATCGCAATGAGCGGACGCGGGAAATTGATTGTTCTCGAGGGCATCGATGGCGCGGGCAAGAGCACGCACCTGGGTTTTATTTGCGAGGCCATTGCCCGCCACAAGCATGCCTCGGTGATCCAGACCCGGGAGCCCGGCGGCACGCCCCTGGCCGAGTCCATTCGAGGTCTGGTGCTTCACCAGGCCATGGATGTCCAGACCGAGGTGCTGCTGGTCAGTGCCGCACGCCGTGATCATGTCGCCACCGTGATGGCCCCGGCGCTTGCCCGTGGGCAGTGGGTGGTCTGCGATCGCTTCCTGGATTCCACCCGGGCCTACCAAGGGGGTGGGGGAGGTGCGTCCCTGGAGTGGATCGATCGGATCAGTGAGCAGGCGACCCAGGGACTCATTCCCGACCGGATCTATCTCTTTGACGCCCCGGCTGACCTTGCGGCAGCCCGGCGCGGCCATCGGGGTCAGGCCAGTGATCGTTTCGAGGAGCAGGATGTCGCCTACTTTGAGCGGGTTCGGTCGGTTTACCTTACGCAGCAACAGCCGGCTTATGCGGCCAAGACCCTGGTGATCGATTCGTCACAAAGTGTTTCACAGATTCAATCTATACTTGAGAATGACATTTCAAGTTTATGATTAATAAAGAATTTTATTGGTTTAAATCCTGGTGGTCGCTGGCGGAGAAAAGCTTCGATCGGCGGCCGAGCGCACTGCTTTTGCTGGGCCCCCGAGGGCTAGGGAAGCGGCAATTTGGACTGGAGCTTGCCGCCTCGTGGTTATGCCAATCACCACTTGCCGATCGCTCGGCATGCGGCCAGTGTGCATCGTGCAATTGGATGGTCGGCAATACGCATCCCGACTTTCGCTGGGTACGTCCGGATGCCGAGGCCCCAGAACCCGAGGCCGAAGGAACGGGCGCTGAGGGCGCTGGAACGGAGCCGGCCGAGGCCAGCACAGACGACGCCAAAAAGAAGTCCCAAGAGATCCGGATCGAGCAGATTCGGGGTCTGGCGGGTTTTGCCAACGTGGGATCGCACCGAGGGGGTCTGCGGGTGGCCATGATTGCCCCGGCCAACCGCATGAATTACGCGGCTGCCAATGCGTTGCTCAAAACCCTGGAAGAGCCGCCCCCGTCGCTGGTTTTTGTGCTGGTGGCCGACACCCTGGCAGGGCTCCCCGCCACGATCCTGTCGCGCTGCCGTAGGCTCAACCTTAACGTGGACGACGCAGAGCTTGCCAAACGCCAGACGGCGTTGTGTGAGGCATCCGAATGGCTGCTGCCCCTGCTCACCGGTGGCGAGGTGGACCCCTTGCGCTGGGCCGAAAAGGCAGGGAAATCGCCCCCGGGAGAGGCGTTGGACTTGATGATGCGCTGGATGAATGACGCCTCGCGGGTCAGGGCAGGGCTTGCGGCCCGCGCCTTCCCCGAACACGACGCTGCCCTGAGGCAACAGGCGCTGAGGATCCGATCGCCCCAATCCTGGGCCCAGACCTTGTCAGAATTGCAGAAAATCCGCGGCATCGCGGAACATCCAATGAATCCCAAGCTTTTTTACGAGTCTATTTTTGATCGCTACCGCCGGGCACTGGTTGCCCAAGACTGACCTTACCCTCCGATGACCCCACACTTCGTTGATTCGCACTGCCACCTCAATTACCCAGGACTCGTGGAGGATCCTCAAGGGGTTCTGGATCGCATGAGGGCGGCCGGCGTGGCCAAAGCGCTCAACATCTGCACGACCCTGGAAGAATCCGAGCGTGTCATTGCCATGACACGCCCTTATGAATTTCTGCAG
>JBDLRC010000041.1:0-2711 GCA_039800265.1 Pseudomonadota bacterium | reverse complement strand
GGCTGCGCTGATGCTCTCGTTCCAGCTGGCCTTTTTCGGCGGCGGTCTTCGGCAAAGCATAGGCCGTCATTGGGTTCTACCCCTGGCCATGGCCTGCGGGGCGGTCAGCGGTGCTTGGATCTTTCAGCACGCCGAGCCTCGGATCCTCTTGCTGGTCATTGCGTTGGCCATGGTCATTTTTCTATCGGTGGATGTGGTTCGAAAAGCCCATGTCCAGCTGCCCGCGGCCTGGGTTCACCCTGTGGCGGTCTTATTTGGTTTTCTGGCCGGCAACACCGAGACGGCAGTAAACATGGGCGCCCCGTTTTTGTTGATCTTTTGCCTTATCGCGGGGCTCTCTCCGCTGGCAATGGTGCAGTCGATCAATCTGTGTTTTTTTACCGGAAAGGTGATTCACTTTGTCACGCTCTCACTGGGAGGGCCTCAGGTGCCTGCCGTGGTGCCATCGGAGTGGATTCCTGGGCTGATGATTGCCCCGCTGTGCGTTTGGCTGTGCCGTAAAGGCGCGCGCCGCAGGGAACGTACCGATGTCGAAACCTATCGACGCTGGCTGAAAAATTTTCTTAAGGTCATGGTGCTGTTAGTGTTTGGGAAGGTGGTGCTGGTGACATGAGCGGACTGGAGTGGTCCGATTACATTCTCATCGGGCTTATTTTTATCTGGAGTGGATTTGTCCGCAGCGGCCTGGGTTTCGGTGGCGCGGTGCTGTCGCTACCGTTTTTGCTGTTGATTAAAAATGATCCCTTGGTCTTCTTGCCATTGATCGCGGTACAGCTGTTGATCTTTTCGGGCCTGATCATGTGGCAGAGCCATCATCGCAGGCATGCTGCGGGTGATCTGGCCGCAAGTCCTGCCAGTATTGACTGGGCCGTGGTCGGGCGGTCCATGCGCATCATGATCATTCCCAAGCTTATCGGTGTGATTGGGCTGCTGACCTTGTCGCCCAAGCTGATGAGTGCCGTTATTTTTGGAATCGTATTTGCTTACGCAATTGCATACATTCTGAATCGACCCATCAAGCACCGAAGTAAGGCGACGGATATCGGCCTGCTTAGCCTTGGCGGCTATATCAGTGGCACATCGTTGGCTGGTGCTCCGCTGATCGTGCCCGTGGTGGCCGGGCAGGTGGCCAAGCATCAGCTGCGCGATACCTTGTTTGTATTGTGGTTTGTGCTGACCTCGATCAAGCTGGCGTCATTTGTCGTGGCAGGCGTTGATCTTCAGCTGGTTCATCACCTGTGGTTGTTACCCTGCGCATTTGTTGGCCACCTCTTGGGCGATCGCCTGCATGCTCGAATCGTAGCTGCAGAGACGGCAACATTTTTTAGGGCCCTGGGGGCGGCGCTGATTGTGGTGAGCAGTGTGGGGCTGTGGCGTGTGTTGGTGGCTTGAGGCATAGTGACCGTGACACACATTGATACGTTGGTGATTGGTGCTGGGGCGGCGGGTTTGTTTTGTGCCGGACTGCTCGGGCAACGCGGCCAGAGCGTGCTGCTTGTCGATCACGCCAAGACGCTTGGCGAGAAGATCCGCATCAGTGGTGGTGGCCGCTGCAACTTTACCAACCGTGATTCCTCGCCCCAAAATTTTCTGTCTTTGAATCCCTCGTTTGCCAAGAGTGCGCTGGCCCGCTATCGGCCCGCTGACTTTATTCATCTCGTACGTAGTCATCGGATTGGGTTTCACGAAAAGCATCGGGGCCAGTTGTTTTGCGATGACAGCGCCACACAGATCGTTGCCATGCTGATGGCCGAGTGTGACCAAGGGGGTGTTCAGATTCGTCACCCGGTGTCGGTCCACGGACTCTCGCGTGATGCAGCAGCCTGGCAGGCGGCAACATCCATGGGTGCAGTCCGCGCCCAGCGTATTGTGATTGCGACCGGGGGGCTCCCTGTGCCTGCGATCGGTGCAACCGCAATTGCATTGGAATGGGCGCGACAGTTTGGACTGGCCGTGACCGAGGTGCGCCCCGGACTCGTGCCGTTGTCGTTTACCGATGAGCGTTTGGCAGGCCTAAGCGACTTATCGGGCGTGAGTCTTCCTGTTCGGATCTCCAGCGGTGCTCGGGACCACCGCTACGGTTTTGCGGTATTTGATGAAGATCTCTTGATCACGCACAAAGGACTGTCTGGACCGGCCGTATTGCAGGCGAGCAGTTATTGGCAAGAGGGTGAGTCGATTGCTGTTCAATGGCTAGCGGATTCCGCGGTTCGCGCATTAGCGACCGAGGAGGGTGCCGGAGGCAAATCGGTGGAATCGGTGTTAGCAGTCCATTTGCCAGAGCGGTTTGCCCGTTGGGTGGCCCACAACCATGCTGTATCGGGGCGGCGCTGGGCCGAGATTCGCCGCACTGATCGTATGCGGCTGATGGAGTCGTTACGGGATTGGTCGGTCAAGCCTGCGGGCACACTGGGCTGGAAGAAGGCCGAAGTGATGGTGGGCGGTATCGATACGCGGGAATTGGATGGCCGATCCATGATGGCCAAATCACAGCCGGGCCTTTACTTCATTGGCGAGTGTGTGGACGTAACGGGCCACCTGGGCGGCCATAATTTCCAGTGGGCCTGGGCGAGTGCATACGCCTGTGCGCTCTCGATCACCGCAGATCACTAGATCCGTTGCCTCGCGTGGGCTGTGCGGGTGTTGTTGCGACAGACGTGTGCGTCATCCCTCTTGCTTCAAGGGAGCCGTGAGCCGGTAAGTTTTCCAGA
>JBDLRC010000040.1:0-3786 GCA_039800265.1 Pseudomonadota bacterium | reverse complement strand
ACAGATCACGCAAGTCATAGCCCGTGTTGTCTTTACGCAGGCCCCGCAGGCCATTCCAAATCTCACCGGTCGCCGTGACCACCTCCACGCCAAGACAGAGATCACGTGCATTGCCATAGCGCAGAACGCCGGTGCCTCCGGCGTTGGTGGCGAGATTCCCGCCAATGGTGGCCGAACCTTCAGCACCGAGACTTAATGGAAACAAAAGACCCATCTCATCGGCCAGTTCTTGAACCTGAAGTAAGGTAACGCCTGCCTCAACCGTCAGTGTCTTGTTGGCCGCGTCTTTAGCCCGCACGGCCTGCAGTCGCGACAACGACAGAATGACTTGGGTGCCCGAAGTGTCAGGCGTGGCGCCGCCAGAGAGGCCCGTATTCCCGCCCTGCGGCACCAGGGGCACGCGATGCGTGTTGGCCAGCCGCACAAGTGCTGCCACCTGTTCTGTGGTGGAAGGAAAGAGAATGGCGCTCGCCCGTCCAAAAAAACGGCGGCGCCAATCAATGCAGTACGACTCAAGATCAGAAGGGGCCGTCTTGACGGCCCCCTCACCGAGCAGGTCTTTCGCCTGCTCTAAAAACTGAGCATGAACGGTCGCGTTCACTTCACCCGGTTGCGATATTCACCAGTGCGAGTATCGATCTCGACCTTGTCGCCAATCTCAACAAACGCAGGAACCGCGATCTCGAAGTTGGTCGGCGCAATACGTGCCGGCTTCATGACTTTGCCCGACGTATCGCCCTTGACTGCCGGCTCGGTGTAGGCGACTTCACGTACCACACTGGTGGGCAATTCAACCGAGATCGCACGGCCTTCATAAAACACCACTTCGCAGGCCATGCCTTCATCCACGTAGTTCAAAGCATCGCCCATCGATTCGGCTTCGACTTCGTATTGGTTGTAGTCGGCATCCATGAAAACATACATGGGGTCGACAAAGTACGAGTAGGTGACTTCCTTGCGATCCAAGACCAAGACATCAAATTTCTCATCAGCCTTAAACACAGTCTCTTGACCGGCGCCGCTGAGCAGATTTTTCATTTTCATTTTGACCACAGCAGCATTTCGGCCTGACTTGTTGTACTCGGTCTTCAGCACCACCATGGGCTCTGAGCCGATCATGACCACGTTGCCAACGCGCAATTCTTGAGCAATTTTCATAACTTCCAATCCATGCAAACGAAGAAAACCCGCTATTTTAGCTGATCAAACCGAGTGCTCTGGGCCTGGATCTGTCCTCAAGAGCGACATGAGATTGGCCTCGAGACTCGGCTGGATGGCCGTATGCAGGCAGGCCTTATGAAGCCGCTCCACCAGCCGCGGATACGTCGCACAGAATCCCTTCCAGGCCAAGGCAAGCGATAAATCCGCATGCATCTCGGCGGGCCGAATACCGTTCCAGGCCCAGTGCAGTTCTGCCAGCGCCCCAAGGGCAGGATCTTTCAATACCTGATGGATCCAGCCCCCCAGTTTATGGCCATGGGCGTGGTCGGCCTGACGATACGGCTGCCACACAAATGGCACCCTCCACGGCCCGGCGGCAGCCCAGTGGGCCCGCACAAACGAATCTTCACCGCGTACAAAATTAAGATCGCAGCTTTGCAGAATTTCATCGAATTCGGCCTGGCTGTAATCGATTCCTTTTGGCTGCCAGAGCATTGCCGTTTTAAACCCCGATGGAAGCCGATGCTGCATGAGCCTTGTGAGCTGGGGCCAATCTGCATCGGCATACCCGAATGCCATCACCAAAAAGGTGTCATCGGAAATCTCTCGGCCTGCGAGACGAGCGCGCCAGACCCGTCGCTCATCCGCGCTAATGTGCCGCCAGCTTCCGTGCAATAGACCGCCGGTCGAAGAGGAAAACCCCGGCACCCACCACTGCCTGCGGCTGGCCATCGGGTGCGACAGACGCGGGTGGGGCGAAGCCCGCCCGTGGGCCTGATCGGCCCAAGGCTCGGTGGCCAAGTAATCCAGGGTCAGCCATTGGGCGTGTGGCCCCAGCGATTCCAGATACGTCATGGGCGGTGAGCAGGCAAAGGCCTCAATCACCAGGTCCGCCTTGTGCGATTCGGGCACGCCCTCGCGTTGCCAACGGGCCTCCACTACGTTCCACGGCACTACGGTGACGCCATCTACGCGATGCGGGCCACGAAGGTCATCCAACACCGTGAGCCGATCGATCACCAGCAACACCCTTGCTACACCAAGAGCCCGCAACGCGACACTCAGTCGCCAGCAGAATCCTGCATCGCCGAAATAATCAACGATGCGGCAAAAGATCGTAACGCTAGCCAAGTGCCTTGCTCACCACCTCACGCACATCGGGCGACAGTTTTGCATCGGCTGCTACCTGGGCCAGGGCGTCCGCCATCGCGGCACGCCGCACCGGCTCAAACCGAGACCAGCGATCACAGGCGCGGGCTAAGCGTGAGGCCAGCTGAGAATTGCGGCGATCAATGGTCAACACCGCTTCCGCCCACAGCTGATAACCTTTGCCATCTTCACGGTGAAACCCCGGCAGGTTCTGATTGAAAAACGCGCCCAAGACCGAGCGGACCCGGTTGGGGTTCGACACGTCGAACCGGGGATGCTTCATCAGCGCGCCTACCGTTTGCAGGGCCTTCTCATTCGGAACAGTGACCTGGACTGCAAACCACTTATCCAACGCCAGATCATGGTCACAGAATCGCTGAAAATACTGGTCCAGCGCAACACCGGTCTCCGCAACATCCAATTCCACCAAAGCAGTCAGTGCTGCCATGCGATCCGTCATATTTGAAGCGCTTGAAAAGCGTGCCAACAGCACCTTGGGCTCAATTGCCCCCGCAAGCGCAAGCCAGTGCTGCACGAGATTAGCAAGCGACCGCCGGCCGGTGGAGATTGGATCCGGTGAATAGGCAGAGTCTGTATCAACGCGAAGCAACGCATCAATGCCCAACAATGCAGTGCGTGCCGCCAGCGTTAATTGATGCCGAAGTCGATCACGCGAAACGCGTATGGCTTGCGGATCGATGACCTCCACATTCTCAGAGATATAAAGCTCCGACGGCAGGGTCAACATCAGGGCTTTGTAGGCATTATCAAGGGCCGGATCTTTCAACATCGCGACAAACACCGCACACGCCCGATCCATGTCAATGCTGCCCGGCCTGAGCATTGCCTCAAGCATCAGACGCTGGCCGGCCTCCCATCGGTTAAAGGGGTCTGTATCGAATGTAAGTAGATGCAACAGCTGATCGCCTGTGTATGCATAGTCCAGCATGACGGGGGCAGAAAAATCGCGCAACAATGAAGGTGTTGGCTTGGCGGCATCTAGGGTGATCGCAGGCTTAACGGTGAGTTCCGCAGACCAGTCGTTGAGAAGAAATACGTCGTTGATCAACTCGGCACCCCCCGATACGCGCGCGTCAGCAAGCGAAAGCTCCTTACCATCGGCGCCGAGCATACCGATTGCGATCGGCACCATGAGGGGCGATTGCGATGGACTGGTCTTGGAAATGCTCTGGGAAAAACGAAGCGTTACCGTATTTGCGGCAAGATCGACCCGATCCGTCACGTTAATACGGGGCGTACCCGAGGTGTCATACCAACGCATGAAATGTGCTGCACGCTGTCGAGAATCCGCATCCGGATGCGGTGCAGATGCAGTGTTGGCATCAAACATCGCTGCCACGAACTCTTCGCAGGTCACGGCCTGGCCGTCGTGGCGGGCAAAATATAAATCCATGCCCTTTCGGAAACCATCCACGCCCAGCAGCGTCTGAAGCATACGGATCACCTCGGCCCCTT
>JBDLRC010000039.1:0-4420 GCA_039800265.1 Pseudomonadota bacterium | reverse complement strand
CCATTTCTTCACGTGTCCAGGCCATTACCGTGTCGTCCTGTTTTCAATGTATTTGGCGGGGTTCTTGTTCACGACAATGCGTTTCACAAAGATACCGGGGGTGTGGATCTCGTCGGGCTTTAATTCGCCGTTTTCAACGAGCTCTTCCACTTCAACCACCGTCATGCGACTGGCCATGGCGACATTGGGATTGAAGTTGCGTGCCGTCAGGTTGTAGACCAGGTTGCCCGCGCGATCGGCTTTCTGGGCCTTCACCAGCGAGACATCGGCAAACAACGACTCTTCCATCACATAGGGCTTGCCATGAAACTCGCGTACCTCTTTGCCCTCGGCCACCACCGTGCCCACACCGGTGCGGGTGAAAAAGGCCGGTATGCCCGCACCCCCGGCCCGAAGCTTCTCGGCTAAGGTGCCCTGGGGTGTGAATTCCAACTCGAGCTCGCCCGATAAAAACTGGCGCTCAAACTCTTTGTTCTCGCCCACGTAGGAGGCAATCATTTTTTTCACCTGGCGGGATTCAAGCAGCACGCCTAAGCCCTTACCGTCAACGCCGGCATTGTTGCTGATGCAGGTCAGTTGTTTGACACCGATCTGACGCACCGCCAGGATCAGGGCCTCGGGAATACCGCATAGCCCGAACCCGCCGACCGCAATGGTCTGGCCGTCGCGCAGCACGTCTTTTAACGCCGCGACGGCATCCGGAAACACCTTGTTCATGAACGACTCCAGAGATGAGGGAGAAAACCCTGATAGTGTAACGGCATCAGCCTGTTTCTTCGGAGGATCAGCATCGTGCAAGACGCCCGCGAATCAATGGAATACGACGTTGTGGTGGTCGGCGCCGGACCGGCCGGATTGTCCGCCGCGATTCGTCTAAAACAGATCGCACACGAGAGCCAGCGCGAGATCAGCGTCTGTGTGCTCGAAAAAGGCTCAGAGCCAGGCGCCCATATTCTGTCGGGGGCCGTGATGGACCCGATTGCCATCACGGAGCTGCTGCCCAACTGGAAAGCCGATGGCGCACCACTGAATACGCCGGTGACCGAAGACCGCTTCATGCTGCTCTCAGAGCGCGGTGCCACGACCTTTCCGCAATGGATGCTGCCGGCCTGTTTTCACAACCACGGCAACTATGTGGTGAGCCTTTCGAACTTCACACGCTGGCTTGCTCAGCAGGCCGAACAACTGGGCGTGGAGATTTTCCCCGGATTCGCTGCGGCTGAAGTGCTCTACGACGACGATGGCCATGTGCGCGGTGTCGCCACCGGCGATATGGGCGTGGGCCGTGATGGCCAGCCCACTGCGAATTTTCAGCGCGGCATGGAGCTCTTGGGCAAGTACACCCTGCTTGCGGAAGGGGCGCGCGGCCATCTGGGACGGCAGGTCATTGCCCGCTACAAACTGGACAACGGCCGTGATCCGCAGGCCTATGGCATTGGCTTAAAAGAGGTCTGGGAAATCGATCCCCAACAGCATCGTCCCGGCCTGGTCGTGCACACCGCGGGATGGCCACTCGATGCGCAGACCTATGGCGGATCGTTCATGTACCACATGGAAAACAATCAGGTGGCGATTGGCTATGTGGTGGGACTGAACTACACCAACCCCTGGCTCTCACCGTTTGAAGAATTCCAACGCTACAAGACGCATCCGAAAATCCGCCCGTTCTTGGAAGGTGGCAAGCGTATTGGTTATGGCGCACGCGCAATCACGGCAGGCGGCATCAACTGCCTGCCGAAGTTCACCTTTCCCGGTGGTGCACTCTTGGGCTGCGATGCAGGGTTTTTAAATGCATCGCGTATCAAAGGCAGTCATACCGCCATCAAAAGCGGCATGTTGGCGGCAGAGGCTATTGCAGAAGAACTCACCAAAGAACAGCCGGCCAAAGAACTCACCGGCTACGTTGACCGATTTAAGTCATCGTGGATGTACGACGAGCTCTACCGCGCGCGCAACTTCAAACCCGCGATGGCCAAAGGCCTCTGGATGGGCACGCTCTTGGTGGGCATTGATCAGAAAGTCTTTGGTGGCAAGGCGCCCTGGACACTGCACAACACCCATCACGATCACAGCAGTCTCAAGCCAGCGAGCCAATGCGCCCGCATTGAGTATCCCAAGCCCGATGGCAAGATCACCTTTGATCGGCTCTCGTCGGTGTTTCTGTCGGGCGCGGTGCACGAAGAGAATCAGCCGATTCACTTAACACTCAAAGATGCATCGGTGCCGGTGTCGGTCAACCTGACCCAATTCGCCGGACCGGAGAGCCGCTATTGCCCTGCTGGTGTTTACGAATACCTTGATGACAAAGGCAATGGGGTCGATGCACCCACACAGGGTGCCCGCCTGCAGATCAATGCGGGCAACTGCGTGCACTGCAAGTCCTGAGACATCAAAGACCCCACGCAAAACATCGTGTGGGTCACACCGGAAGTTGGCGGCGGTCAAAACTACTCGGGCATGTAAGGCGATACACCCGACCCCATGACGTCTTCCGAGCAACAACAACGCAACGATCTCGCGGCGGCCTACCGGCTTGCGGCCCATCGCGGCTGGGATGACATCGTCTGGACCCATATCTCGGCAGCGGTGCCCGGCGAGCCCAATGCCTATTTGCTCAATCGTTTTGGGCTGCAGTTTCGTGAGATCACGGCCTCGAATCTGGTCAAAGTAAATGTAAGCGGCCAGGTGATCGATGGCTCTAACGCACCGATCAATCCCAGCGGGTTTGCCATTCATGGATGTGTGCATGCTGCCCGCCCCGATGCAGTGTGCGTGCTTCACCTGCACACGTTTTGGGCCCAGGCCTTTGCGGCCACCGGTGATGACCTTCTGCCCTGCTCTCAGCCGGCGATGCGGTTTTATCAGCGGCTTGGCCGCCATGCCTATGAAGGCCTTGCGTTTACCGGGGAAGAGCAGGCCCGACTGGTGAGTGCACTGGGCGATCGCGACGGCGTGATTTTAGAAAACCACGGCATTTTGCTCGTGGGCCGTACCGTGGCAGAAGCCTTTGTGTTGATGCATTTGTTTGAGCGGGCTGCCCAGATTCAACTCACCGCCAAATCATCGGGCGCGCCACTGGTCTGTACCAGCCACGACGTTGCAAGCCGCACGTATCGGCAATGGGTGGGCCCGAACAACACGCCCGATGGCGTCGATGAGTGGCCGGCCCTGATGCGTAGCCTTGCGATTACCGATCCCGATGTTCATAACTAAACAGGAGAACCTCCATGCCCACCATTCGTGTTGAACTCTTTGAAGGCCGTACCGAAGAACAAAAGCGTGCCTATGCCAAGGCACTCACCGAGGCCACGGTGCAGACCCTGGGCGGCAGCCCCGATGCGGTTGATATTTTGTTTTTCGACATCAAAAAATCCGACTGGGCCACCGGCGGCGTGCTGTGGAGCGACAAATTAAAGTAAATACCGCAGTCTGATGCAGTTGTGTTGACCGGCTACGGGGTCACCGACCTCACCACATTTATCCTGGGCACAATTTTTATCGTGCTGCTGCCCGGGCCGAACTCGTTGTATGTCATGACAGCATCGGCCCGTAATGGCACCGGTGCCGGCATGCGTGCGGCCGGCGGCATTGTGGTGGGCGACACGATTTTGATGCTGCTCACCGCCACAGGCGCGGCCTCGGTGCTCTATGCATCGCCCACAGTGTTTACGGTGGTGAAACTGGCGGGCGCCTTGTATCTGATGTGGCTGGGCATTGGCCTGCTTCGCTCGGCGGCAGCCACTTGGCGGCTTCGGCGGGTGCCACAGGCACAGCACGATCACAGCACCCCACGCAAACACTTCAGCCTTGCGCGGCCATTTCACACGGCCCTGGCAATTAGCCTGCTCAACCCCAAAGCGATTTTCTTTTTCGTGTCGTTTTTTGTGCAGTTTGTCGATCCCACGGCAGGCTCACCGGCACTGGCCTTTTTTATCTTGGGCGTGATCGTGCAGATGATCAGCATTCTCTATCTGCTTGCCTTGATTTACGGCGGCACGCGATTGGCCAAACGGGTGGCATCACGGCCATGGCTATCGGCAGGCAGCACCACCGTGGTGGGACTGCTCTTTATCGGATTCGCTGTGCGGCTTGCGCTTAGTCAGTAAGCTGGGGTTCCTGCCGGACCACCGCGATAACGGTGCGTATCAATAGCCACGCAATCAACACCGTGGCCACGACCACCATCACCACCGCCAAGCCCTGTGTAAATGGCCCTGGCACAAACTGCGCATAGACCAGGCAGGCGGTTGCAAAGGCTGCCGTAGGAAATGAAAAGGCCCACCATGAAAGAAAAAACGGTAGCCGCGCAAACCGATGGACCTGCGTGGCCAAAAACAATGCAAAGAACAAGGCCAGGCCAAACAGACTATGGCCCATCGCATCCAATTCATGGGCACCGGCTGCGCCTGCACCGCCCGCC
>JBDLRC010000038.1:0-10204 GCA_039800265.1 Pseudomonadota bacterium | reverse complement strand
GCTCTCGGGTGCCCAGTGGCTGAGGACGGTGGGCACTGATCGCAATCGCAAACCCCGCTGTGTCACTTCGGCCGGTCATCAGTCCATCCACCGAGTTGTCCAGCCACAGCAGGCGGTTTCGATTCACCTGGCGTATGCCGTTGTACGTGAATTCGCGTCGGCCAAACTCTCGCAGGTACTCAGGAAATTCCGTGATCAGGCTATTGGAGAGCCGCATGATGTCGGCCACGGTCGAGAGGTGCTCAGGGTGGGGCACCCCGGTGGGATTTGCGAACCGGGTGTTGGCCATGCCGAGCTTCTGCGCTGTTTTGTTCATCAGCTCGACGAACGCGGATTCCGATCCGCCAATGGCTTTGGCCAGCGCGATGGCCGCATCGTGGGCTCCAAGCGTGATCATGCCCTGAAGCAACTCATTGACCGAGACATTTTTCCCGGGCAGCAAAAACATACGTGCACCCTGTGGGATCTCGGCCTCGGCGGGCGAAGCCACGTTTTGGTCGAGCCGAAGTTTGCGTTCGCGTAGCGCCGAAAACGTGAGATAGGTCGTCATCAGCTTGGTCAATGACGCAGGTGCAATCGGCACGTCGGGGTTGGATGATGCAAGGATCTGGCCTGTTGTTGCATCCATCAGCATCCAGTTCGGTGCTGCGATTTTGGGCGGTGTGGGCCAGGCAGCGGGCGTTGCGCCGGGTGCCGCGATCGCCGAGGTGCCGACGGCCAGCGTCAGCAGCATTGTGAGCAGAATCCGCACAAAACCGTCTTGCGATCGTGGGAATGCGCGGAAGGCTGTGCGAGCGATTTGCAGCGATCTCATCGGTGTTAGGCCATCAAGCAACGCGAGATGCAGTCCCGTAACAGGGGTAGCTTGGCGTGAAAGAAGTGGCCGGTCTTGGGCAGAACGAGCACTGGGTGGGGCTGAGGAGCAACCCAGTCCAACACGCTGGCAAGTGACACCACTTCGTCGTCTTCTCCGTGAATGAGCCGGGCTGCTGGCGTCAATGGCGCGGCGGGCCGGCGGTCTTCGGAAATGCCAAGGCCCACCAAAATGACGCGGCTAAGTTCTGGCTGTTGGTGTGCGACCGGATGCGTGGACCAGTCGTGGGCAATGTGTGTGGCCATGACGCCGCCAAACGAGAACCCACCGATCCAGCGCTTCCCATGCACATCTGGACATGCATTGATCAGCCATGCCCAGGCAGCCCAGAGGTCGTCGACCTCGCCGTGGCCGTGATCGTGAGCGCCCTCGCTTTTGCCCACGCCACGAAAATTAGGCCGCAGGCAGATCATGCCGTGTTGTACAAACGTTCGGGCGATGGTCTGGGCCACTTTGTTTTCGAGTGTGCCCCCAAACAGGGGATGCGGATGGGCTACGACCGCGAGGCCTTCAATCGGCTTGCCTTCGGCAGGACGGTCCAGTGCAACCTCCAGCGCGCCGGCTGGACCCGGAATCGAAAAACGTTCGGTGGCCGCGTTCAAATTCGCAGACGCTCAACCGGACGGTTGTGAATCAGGTGTTCTTCAATGATCTCGTCAACGTCGTGTTGATCGACATACCGGTACCAGACGCCTTCAGGGTAGACCACCAGAACCGGACCCTCGTCGCAACGGTCCAGACAGCCCGAGCGATTGATACGGATCGCTCCACGGCCGTTTTTTTTCAGGGATTTAATTTTTTCCTTTGCGTACGCCTGGACCTCTCCCGCCCCGCAGCCGCCACAGCAGACGGCACCTTCGTCACGTTCGTTGATACAGAAAAATACGTGTTTTTGAAAATAAGACATGGCGAAATTTTAACGTGGCCCGACCGGGCCTCGGTGCAGCCCGAACCCGCGCTCCACGGCCCGAAGACTCTTTCGGGGCAGTGCGAAGGCCAGCCAGACCAGTGCAGCAAACGGCCAGCCGCTTGCGGCCAGGTTGGCGAGTTCTTGAAGGTTTAACCAACGGCCTTGTGACCACTCCAGTGCACCACCACTGGCGTAATCACTGCCTGGAAGGCTGTTGGCGAGCACGATCGTTACCAGCAGGCCCGCAATGGCCACGACGCGCTGCTGTGTAGGCCGAGCGCCCGCTAGGCCATAGGCCGAGAGCGCGGCCAGGATCACCCCAGCCTGGGTGCCGGCCGTGAACCACGACGACAGGCCTGAGGGAGAGAGCAGAAAAACCCATGCGGCACGAACGGTTAAGGTCAGCGCCATCACGATGACCAGGGTCCGGACCCAGTGGCCCGGGGTGTATCCGGAGAACCACCGTGAGGACTCCAGCAGGGTCAGGTGCATCATCAGTGCGCACCCAATCAGGCCCGATGCAACACACAGCGCCTCGGCCAATATCCTCTGGGCTGCAAACATCTCTGCGAGCACGGCAGGGTTATCGGGGGCCGGAGGGGAGAACCAGGTCAGGGTTGGGCGAAGATCGGCCTGCATGCCAATGTCGCCCAATGCAAGCCAGATTTGTTGAGGCGCAGCCTGGGCTAAGAGCCACAGACCCAGCAGCATCAATCCGCCGATTTCAACCGGCCGTGTTTCCGAGATTTGGATGCGCGATTTGTTCTGGGCATACGCGCTGGCGAGAAACGCTCCGAGAAACGTACCAAACCCATTGGCCACCACATCGAGCAGTGAGGGCCGCCGGCTTGGAAGATAGGTTTGAAGGCTTTCCAGAAGCACCGATAGCCCAATACCGACGAGTACGGTAATGATCAGCGCCCAGGCAGCACCCAAGGTGAGGTGGCGCAATCGGTAGCTCACACTGCGTCCGATCAACACACCGAAGGGTGCGTAGGCCACGACATTGACCAACACATCAAAGCCTGTCCAATACCTTGGCCAAGGCAGTGACAAAAACGCCAGTGGTGATTCGGGGATCCAGCGCCAGTCCGTGAATGGCGACAACGAAATCACGGCAATGCCGCACGCATACAGCAGCCCCGCGATCATCATGGACGCCGCACGATTCAGAGGCATGGGTTTACCTGTTTCATAGGGCTATGATGCCAACAATGTGGACATGTGAGCATCTTGAAACCATCGACTCGACGCAACGTGAGGCACTGCGTAGGCTGCAGCACGGCAGCCCTCCCGGGGCTACTGCGTTGGATGCGCACGGCGACTCGCCATTTGTGATCTGGACGTTGCAGCAGACCCAGGGGGTCGGGCGCCATGGACGACGGTGGCAGGACAGCCCCCAAGGGGGGCTTGCCATGACCCTGGCCTGGCCGCAGGCAGACGACGATACGCAGGCATGGTCTTCATTGCCTGCACGACTCAGCCTTGTGGTGTTGCACGCATTGGAGCGCTGTCATCCGGTCCTTGCCCATCGGCTTGGATTGAAGTGGCCAAACGATATCGTCGCCGAGGACGCAAAGCTCGCGGGTGTGCTGGCCGCCCGCCATCGTGTGCAGGGCCGTTACTGGTGGTTGGCGGGCGTGGGTATGAATGTGTATTGGGATCGGCCGCCGGCCCTGGATCGGCCCGTCACGGATTTGCGGGCTCTCGGTGCGGCAGATGTTGATCCGCAGGCCGTGGTGCACGCGGTGTGCTCCGATGTCGAGCGTATGTCGCGCGGCGAACTCTTCGCGGAGCAATGGGAGCAGGAATTTATGAAACGTGACACCTTCGCAGGCTGTGCTGTGGTGGTGGTCGATCCCTCAACCGGCGCGGCGCTTTACGAAGGCACGCATCAGGGCATCTGTCCCAGCGGGGAGCTTTTGTTGGCCGGTCCCCAGGCCGTGCAACGCATTGGGCTGGGCGAACTCTCGTTGCGGCGGGCACCGCTATGAATCACGAGCTGATTCTGCTGGTCGACGCAGGTAATTCCAGACTAAAAATGCAGATGGTCGCGAGGCCAGCCGCTGCACTGTTTTCTGCGGACTGGTTGGCCCAGGCGCCCATGGTGTCGTTGAACAACGAAGATGTGTCGGCCGACGTTTTAGTTGCGCAATGGCAGCAGCATCGAGAGCAGTGGGATGCTGCAGGAGATCGTGCACCGCGTCTGTCATGGTTAAGTGTTGGGCCTGCATCGACTCGCCAGGCCGTGCAGACTGCCTTTGAGAGGCTCACCGATTGTCCGTGCCCTGCGCCGTGGGAGCCCACGGCCACGCTGCACTGTAAAGGCGTCGGCATCACTACTTTTCACAATCACTATCGCGATCCAAAGCAGCTCGGCGCAGACCGTTGGGTCTCGGCCTTGGGACTTGCATGCCGGGGTGTCATGTCGCCCGGTCAGACCCACATGGTGGTCAGTGCCGGCACCGCCACCACCATCGATGTCGTGCAATGTGATGCGCAAGGCGATCTGCATTTTCTCGGCGGCTGGATTTTGCCGGGCATTGGCCTGATGGAAGACGCACTGCGTCTGAAGACCCGGGACCTGAATGCACGGCTACAGACACCGTCGTCATCGGCGCATGTCACGATACCCGTGGACTCGTACCACGCTATTCGCAGCGGCATTGGGCTTGCACAAATTGGGGCGGTGGCGCAGGCCATGCGTGATCAGCCGATCAGCAGCCTTTGGCTTCATGGCGGTTATGCTGCGCAGTGGCAAGCTTATTTTCTCGCAGCGACCGACACCATTAACGCCCATCGTGTCACCCTGCGGGATGCGTCCGGTATTGTGTTTTTAGGACTGTTGGCCCTCAGTGACGTGCAGGCTTAACGTCCAGACTCACGAATTTTAGTCAGGGTCTGTGTGGTGGAACGCTCGTGTTCAAACGGGATGGAGAGCACCCGTCCCCCGTGTTGCCGAACCCACTCGCCACCCACAATCTGATCGACAGGCCAGTCGCCGCCCTTGACCAACACCTGTGGGGTGACCGCATGGATGAGCTTCAGCGGTGTATCGTCGGAGAACCAGGTCACCAACGATACGCATTCCAGTGCGGCCACCACCGCCAGCCGATCCTGCAGGCAGTGAATGGGCCGATCATCGCCTTTACCAAGCCGGCGTACCGAGGCATCATCGTTTAGCGCCACGATCAAGGCCGACCCTTGGGCGCGGGCCTGTGCAAGGTAGGTCACATGGCCACGGTGCAGAAGATCAAAGACCCCATTGGTGAAAACAACCGGTGGCGCGAGCATGCCAAGTCGATGGGCAAGCTCTTCCGGCGCGGTGATTTTGGATTCAAACGCCGGTGCGGGAAATGACACGTTAGGCGGCAATGGTTTTGCGGTAACGGTTGAGGTCCTGGACGGTCGTAAACGTCTGCTCAAACAGCAACGATAAATTGTGCAAGATGCGCTCCGCCACTTTGCTTTCCCAGCCTGCATCAAAACGAATCTGTTGGTCCAGCCATCGCTCAAGCCATCCCGGCTCTGGCGTGCGGCTCTGCACGGTGTCGTTGGGATACAGCGCCTCGTTGACATGCAGGTTGGTGGGGTGCAGGGCCTGCGATGTCCTTCGGGCACTAGCCATAAGTACGCCGATCTTTGCAAATGCCGCACGTGCCGTATCGCCTGTGGTGACCAGCGCTTTTTTCATGTAACGAAGGTACGCCCCGCCATGGCGTGCCTCATCGCGGGCGATGGTTTCATAAATCTGTCGAATCACCGGCTCGGTATGCCATTGGGCGGCACACCGATACCAATGGTTGAGGCGGATCTCGCCACAGAAATGCAGCATCAAGGTTTCCAGCGCGGGTGCTGGATCAAACTCAAAGCGAACTGCATGCAACTCAGGTTCGGTGGGCATGAGCTCGGGCCGAAAGCGTCGCAGGTATTCCATCAGCACCAGGGCATGTTTTTGTTCCTCGTAAAACCAGATCGACATGAATGCCGAGAAATCGCTGTCGTGTCGGTTGTCCCGCAGAAACATTTCCGTCGCGGGAAGCGCAGCCCATTCAGTGATCGCATTCATTTTGATGGTCTGTGCCTGCTCATCGGTTAAGCGTTGGGGGTCAAAGGCCTCCCAGTCGATGTCTTTTTCAAGATCCCAGCGGGCATGTTCAAAGGCCCGAAAGAGTTCGGGATACAGCATGGTGGTCGTGTTGGGTGCGCGCATGCGGTTGCGATGAAGTGGCCGATGTAATGGACGGCATTGTAAGGTTGTCTGGCCGATCGGTCAGTGGGCCTGGCCAATTTTTTGGCGCAGCCAGCCAATGACCCTGCCCACCACCGGCAGGCCCTGCATCAGTTGCGAGGCATCCCAGTAATCGATGTGCTGGTGAACCTTGCCTTCGGCATTCCACCGCAGCAGGCTGCACCCCGCGATGACCTGTGGCGGCGCGTGTTTGCCTAGGGCAAACTGAAAATCCCAGCCAATGACTGTTTCTCCCGATGCTGTGTCGGCCCCTCCCAGCAGCCGCACATTGGTGAATCGGGCGCCGTGCAACTGTTCGAACATGTTTTGGTAGACCGCGGCCACTGCCGCACGGCCCTGCACGGTCTGAAACGGGTCTTGAAACTCGCAATGCTCGGCGTAAAACGATGCAAGCCGGTCGACCGACTGGGGTGTCAGTTGCGAGGCCTCAGCAATAAACGCATCCAGCGGAGGTGTGTGCATGGCGGCGGGCTCTGGTTAGGTGGTTGGCGGCCGGGGGAGTGTGGTACGAATGATTTTGAAATAAAGGCTGTACGGCAGTATGCGCAACAGTTTTAACCATCGCGTAAACCGTCGTGGATAGTGAATTTCAAATTGCCCTTTTTCAATCCCCCGAATGGTTTCTTGGGCCGCCTCGTCGGTCGAGATGATCGATGGCATTTTGAAATCGTTTTTTTGCGTCAGTCGGGTATCCACAAATCCTGGATTGACGACGGACACCGCGATGCCGTGCTGGCCCAACTCTAAGTAAGCGACCTCGGCAAGGTAGGTCAGCGCCGCCTTGCTTGCCCCATATGCGCTGGCCTGCGGAAGGCCGCTGTAGCCGGCCACGCTTGAGACCAGAACCCAGTGCGGCGTGGAGCCATTCGGGGCATGTGCACGCTGGGCTTGCCAGAGTTTCACAAGTTTCGCTTGGGCGTAATAAGCCGACAACACATTGATATCGAAGGTCTGTTTGACCTGTTCAAAATCCAAGTCAGCACTGTGCATGGGGTGATAAACACCGGCCACCCAGAGCACCATGTCGGGGATGGCATTGGTAGACTGCATCGTCGACAGAGCATGATCCACGCTTTCGGGCTGACCAATGTCACAGGCCAGGTACATGAATGGCGCCGGCACGATGGTCTGCAACTCGTCTTCGCGCCGCGCACTGACCACCACACGGGCTCCCTTGGCGCCAAGCTGGGAGGCCAGTGCACGGCCAATGCCTGACGATGCACCGACGATCCAAACGGTGCGTGATGTCCAATCGCGTACCGGTGGATTGAGACTTGCCATATCAGTGTGTAGGCGGGTTATTTGCTAAACGACAGTGTGACTTCGCCCATGCGAATGCCCCACTTGCTGAAGACGGCCCGATTCAGCATGACTTTGTCATCAATGAGAATCATCCAGTCGTCGAAATTCAGGCCAATGGTGCTGCCGCGAAACGGAACATTCAGGGTGTAACGCCAACGCAAAGCATTGCCGTAGATTTCTCCAATGGCTTCGCCGTCCACATCATCGGCCCGGCCGATATAGCGATGGGGCCCCACGGCTTTGAGCTTCCAGACACGGCGTTGTTTTTCACCGTCGGACCAGTCAAAGTGCTCATCAAGTATGCCTTCATCACCATTCCAAGAGGCCTTGATGGTCACCACGAATCGTCGATCCACTTGGCCGCTGCGGTTTTGCACCATGCCCCAGCCTTTGATTTCTCCATTGAAGTATTGCTTCAAATCCAGCGCTGGCGTCTGACTCTGGTAGTGCATGGGATCGGGCCCTGCGCAGCCCGCAAGCAGTGCAGCAAGCAGCACACCACACAGGGCCATCAAAATCGGACGGGTTGTTGATCGGCCGGGTTGGCCCGTAGGCAATGTGTTCATTGCAGGTCCTTTCGTGAGAGGTCGGATAGCGATGATGTTCCCAGCCAGAGCAGCGAGAACATCTTAAGTGCGCATGGTATGCCGGCATAGACCCATTGCAACGCAAGGGCGCCTTCGGCGTTCGGCGACGATTGGCCGGGCGTATAGTCCAGCAGCGTAAGCGCAGGCAGTGTGAGTCCTGCAGCGGCAGCGAGGGCGAGCTTGATCACGAGATTCCATAGCCCGAAGTAGCTGGATTCGAGCTGACCCCGGTGGCCGTTGTGCGTAATGATTTGGCCGAGCAGAACAGGCGGGCATACCAGTTCGGCCCCCAGCGCAAATCCCGTGAGCAGGCAGATGATGGTGAATGACGTGAGATCACCATACGAGAGGCCCAGCGCCCAGATGAAGGCCACAATCGCCATGCCCATGGCTACGCGCCAGGTCTGCAGGGCGCCCCAGCGTTGTGCGAGCCAAGACCAAAACGCCACCGACAGCGCAGCCGCAAGAAAGTAGAGTGCGAGCAGAAGACTGGATTGATCGCGACTTGCACCGAGCACATCCGAGAGAAAAAAGAGAACCAGCGTGGCGGGGATCGCATTAGCCAGGGCATTGACGCTAAACGCCGAGAGCAACGTTCTGAATTCGGGGAATGCGAGCATTGCCCTCCATCCGACCGGGGCTACGGTCCCACTACGATGGCGTCGGGTCTGTGCCCCATGCGCGCGTAGACCGTAGGCCAATGCAAGGGCTAAGGCTGCGCTCGCTATGGCAGTGATGCCCATGGCCACGCCCGAGCGTTGGGCGGCGATGACGGCCGCCACGATCACACCGATCAACGCCCAAAACTCGCGTGCTGCAATCAGGCGTGATTGGGAGCGCAGCTCTGCTGTCCATGCAACCGCCCAACTCTGATGGGCCAGCGTTGCGACACTGTTGGCCAGCGAGACGATGAGTGCACACAGGCCCATCCAGAGGAGCATCAGCCCGCCTGAGGGCGATGCCTCGTGAAGCCATGCCGGGGGGTTGACCAGAAGGGAAAGGCCGATGGCCATCACGGCCAGCCCAAGCCACAGCCACTGCCAGAGCCCAGTGCTGTGCTGATCCATCCAGCGTCCGATGATCGGATCCGCGATGGCATCGGTCAGTCGGGTCAGCATCAGCACAATGCCAACGGCCCCTAGGCTCAACCCTAGCTGTTCTGCGTAGAGTGCCGGGGTGAGCAAATACAGGGGCAGTGCTGCGAACGCGAGCGTAAAGCCAGGGCTGCCGTAGCGCGCAACCGTCCACAGCCCGGGCATCAAGATCCCGAGGCCGGGGCCAGGCCGAGCAGCTGTTTTCGAAGCTCGGGTTTTGCCGTGCGTGGATCAAGCCAGATGGAGAAAAAGGCTTTGGCGAATTCTGGATCGTCTACGCTGCCAATCGGCCGATCGTTGAAGTAAAACGCTGCCGCGCGGCCCGGCAGGTAGACGCCGCGTAGACGGTCTCCTGCGTTGACCGAGGGAAACAGCCGTTCCATCTCCGCCTTCCAGCGTTGCAGCTGTTCAGGTGTAGCGCGTGTGAATTTGCGCATTTCGTCCAAGCTGGTCTCAGCAATCTTCACGCCCGAGAATGCCCGGGCATAGGTGAGTTCCAGCGCAAAGGGCTGTGATAGCGTCTTTTCGTCGGCAATGCGTTGCGCTGATAAAAGCCGGGCATCGTAAATTTTTAATCCGAACCAGCGCAGGGTGCCTTCGCCCTGGAGTCTAAATTCTTCGGTATTGGCCAGGGCTGCCCCGGCGTGAAGGACTGCTGCAAGCAGTCCTGCTGCCGCCACTCTCGGAGCGGGCCGTGACGCTATCGATTTACGACTTGGTAAGCGTGTATTGGATGACATCAATGTCCCCTTCTGCAAAGCCGGCCTCGCAGTACGCCAGATAAAAACGCCACATGCGTTGAAATGATGCGTCAAATCCGAGGGCTTCAATGTCGCTGCGCCGGGCATCAAATCGTTTCAGCCACTCCGATAGTGTCCGCGCGTAGTCTTGGCCGAAACCAAAACTGTCGACGATGGTGAGCCCCCGATCGTGGGCGAGTTGCTTGAACGTCGACGGAGAGGGCAGCATGCCGCCCGGGAAAATGTAGCGTTGAATGAAGTCGGTTCCACGTCGGTAGCGTTCAAAGAGCGCATCGCGTATGACGATGGTCTGGATCAGGGCCCTGCCATTGGGGCGCAGGCGGTCGCGCAGCGTGTCGAAGTAGGTCTGCCAGTAGCGTTCGCCTACGGCTTCAAACATTTCAATCGACACAATGGCATCAAATTGTTCGGTCTCATCGCGATA
>JBDLRC010000037.1:0-3621 GCA_039800265.1 Pseudomonadota bacterium | reverse complement strand
GAACCGGCGATTGCCGAACTGCTGTCGGTCAATCTTGGCTTTGCAGGGCACCGGGTCATGGTGGCCCACGATGCCGAAGCGGCCATTGCCATGATCGGCACCGAGGTTCCCGACCTGGTTCTTTTGGATTGGATGCTTCCCGGCCTCTCTGGGGTGAGGCTGGCCAAAAAACTGCGCTCCGAAGACCGCACGCGCGATGTGCCCATCATCATGTTGACGGCCCGCACCGACGAGGCCGATAAGGTTGAGGGCTTGGAAACCGGGGCCGACGACTACATCACCAAACCGTTTTCGCCCAAAGAGCTGATGGCCCGAATCAAAGCGGTCATGCGGCGGCGGGCGCCCCAGCTCACCAATGACACGGTGAGCCTAGGCGGCTTAAGGCTTGATCCCGTCACCCACCGGCTATGGGGGGCTGTCGACGGCAACGACGTAGCGATCGACTTGGGGCCCACCGAATTCCGGCTGCTGCATTTTTTCATGACCCACCCCGAGCGGGTCCATAGCCGCACCCAGCTGCTGGATCAGGTCTGGGGGGATCACGTTTTTGTGGAGGAACGGACGGTGGATGTCCACATTCGCCGTCTGCGCAAAGCCCTGGAGCCCACCGGACACGACCGCCTGGTGGAGACCGTTCGAGGAAGCGGATACCGCTTCAGCGGGTGATAATTCCGGCCATGGTCGGTTTTTGGATTCGCATCAGTGTTTACCTTCTAGGCATTGCTGCCTTGTCGTGGTTCTTTGGAGCCATTGGAGAGCCCCAAAGCGGCTGGATCCTGGCTGTGCTGCTGCTGGGCAGCTGGGTGGTCTACCAGCTCTACTACCTGCAAAAAACCATGCGCTGGCTGGAGGATTTCCGGCTGGATAACGTGCCCCACGGCTCGGGCGCCTGGGATCTTCTGTATTCCAAAATCTACCGGCTAGCGAAATCTGGGGAGCACCAGCGGCAGCAGCTGGCCGAGACCCTGAAGGATTTTCGAAGCGCCACCGAGGCCATGCCCGACGGCGTGGTGACGCTGGACGAAGACAACCAGATCATCTACGCCAACGAGCAGGCCGAGGATCAGCTGGGCATTCGCAACGAGAAAGATGCAGGCCGCAACCTGATCAATATCGTGCGGCACCCCGATTTCGTGAGCTATCTCAACGGTAGTGACTGGGACCGATCGATCGTGTTGCGTGGGGTGCGTGACTCAAAGCGCGTGCTGCAGGTCCAGTTGATCCCCTACGGCACCCGTCAGCGGCTGCTGATGACACGCGACATCACTCAGCTTGATCGGCTGGAAACCACGAGGCGTGATTTTGTGGCCAATGTCTCGCATGAGCTCAAAACACCGCTGACCGTGCTGTCAGGGTTTTTGGAAACATTGCGTGAAATGCCTGTGACCGAAGAGCAGCGAAATCATTACCTTGGGCTGATGCATTCGCAGGCCCACCGTATGCAAAACATTGTGGAGGATCTGTTGGTGCTCTCTAAGCTGGAGTCCACCAGCGCTCCCGCCCAGGAAGACCGGATTGATGTGGCCGCCATGCTGGAGCGGCTTGCCAATGATGCGCGGAGCATGAGCCGCGACCAGCACCGCATTGAGGTGCAAGTCAATGCGACCGAGTCGCTTCGTGGCGCAGAGGATGAATTGGCCAGCGCATTTTCAAACCTGGTCAGCAACGCCGTGCGCTATACGCCCGCAAAAGGCACGATCACGCTAGGCTGGTCGATCAACTCTGAGGGCTGTGGCGTGTTCGCAGTGACCGACACCGGGCCGGGAATTGAGGCACAGCACCTGCCACGCTTGACCGAACGCTTTTATCGTGTGGACCGCAGCCGCTCGCGCGAGACCGGTGGCACAGGACTGGGCCTTGCAATCGTGAAGCACGTGGCCACCCGGCATCAGGCGCAGTTGGTGATCGATAGCGAGGTCGGAAAAGGAAGCTGCTTCTCGATCGTGTTTCCGGCTAAACGCGTTCAATAAAGACCGGCGCTCTCCCTTTGAGTCTATGGCCGGAGAGCGTCGGGGATCCGACAAGCAAAAACTTCGAGGGCTGATTTATGCCCTCGGTTTTTGCGAGCGGGCACCGGCGCTAGGCCGGCCATCATTTAGAACGAAACTAAACGAGAACGCGCTCAATGCCGCCCGCATTGGCCGCGGACACGTAGCCCTGAAGCCACTCGTCGCCAAGGATGTGCTTGGCCAATTCCACCACGATGTAATCGGCATCAACAGACACATCCTCTGAATAGCGGCTCAGGCCCTGCAGGCACGATGGGCAGGCGGTAAGGATTTTTACCGTCGTATCACTGCCCGACTCCTGGCGGAGCTTCGATGCACCCTTTTGCATTTCCTCTTCTTTTCGGAAACGCACCTGGGTCGAGACATCAGGGCGCGACACAGCCAAGGTACCCGACTCGCCGCAGCAGCGATCGTTCTTTTCGATCTTGCCGTTGAGTTCGCTGTTCATCAGCGTATTGACCACCTTTAACGGCTGATGCTGTTTCATGGGGCTATGGCATGGGTCGTGGTACATGTAGCGCACGCCGGTGACATCGTCTAACCGGATGCCCTTTTCCATCAAGAATTCATGGATGTCGACAATGCGGCAGCCCGGGAAAATCTTTTCAAACTCATAGCCTGCAAGCTGGTCGTAGCAGGTGCCACAGGACACCACCACCGTTTTGATATCAAGATAGTTCAGCGTATTGGCTACGCGATGAAAGAGCACACGGTTATCGGTGATGATCTTTTCCGCTTTATCAAACTGACCCGCACCCCGCTGCGGGTAGCCGCAGCAGAGATAACCCGGGGGCAACACGGTCTGAACACCGACATGCCAGAGCATGGCCTGGGTGGCCAAGCCGACCTGCGAGAACAGCCGCTCGGAGCCACAGCCCGGAAAATAAAACACGGCTTCGCTATCGACACTGGTCGTGCCGGGGTTGCGAATGATCGGCACGTAGTTCGCATCTTCAATGTCGAGCAGCGCCCGAGCGGTCTTTTTGGGCAGATTGCCCGGCATTTTCTTGTTGATGAAATGAATCACCTGCTCGCGCATCGGCGGCTTACCGAGTGTTGCCGGGGGCTTGGCCGTTTGCGCCTTGGCGAATTTTTTCAGCACATCGTTGGCGATTCGCTGGGCCTTGTAGCCCCACTCGATCATGCCGGTGCGCAAGAGATTGATGGTCTGGGGATTGGTGGCATTTAAAAACAGCATTGACGCAGCCGTTCCCGGATTGAACTTCTTCTTGCCCATCTTGCGCAACAAGTTGCGCATGTTCATGGAGACATCGCCAAAGTCGATATCCACTGGACAGGGGGTCAAACACTTATGGCAGACCGTGCAATGGTCGGCCACATCGCTAAACTCTTCCCAATGCTTGATCGAGACACCACGGCGGGTCTGTTCTTCGTACAAGAACGCCTCAATCAACAAGGAGGTGGCTAGGATCTTGTTGCGCGGCGAGTAGAGCAGATTCGCGCGGGGTACATGGGTCGCGCAGACGGGTTTGCACTTGCCGCAACGCAGGCAGTTCGCAAACGAATCCGCGATCGAACCGATGTCGGACTGCTGCATGATCAGGCTCTCAGCCCCCATCAGCCCAAAGGACGGTGTGTACGCGTTCTCTAA
>JBDLRC010000036.1:0-2779 GCA_039800265.1 Pseudomonadota bacterium | reverse complement strand
TGCCCGCCACGTCACCCTCGGACTCTTCCAGCAGATCGGCTTTAAAGCCTTTGCGCTCGGAGTAGCGGAGGTACTGTCGCAGCAATATGGATGCCCAGTCGCAGGCCTCGGTGCCGCCCGCGCCGGCCTGGATATCCAAAAAGCAGTTGGCGGGGTCGGCGGGATTGGAGAACATCCGGCGAAACTCCAGATCGGCGACCTGGCGTTCAATGGCTGCGGCATCGGATTCGACGGCAATCAGTGTGGCGTCGTCGTTTTCATCGCGGGCCATATCCAGCAATTCAACGGATTCGCCGATCTGCTGGGTGAGCTGGCTGAGCGCGCCCACCACAGACTCCAGTGATTTTTTCTCGCGCCCGATCTCTTGTGCCCGCTTGGGGTCATTCCAGAGCTCGGGGTCTTCTACCAGCCGATTGACCTCGGCAAGACGTGCAGATTTGGCATCGAAGTCAAAGAAACCCCCGAAGTTCATCGACCCGCTTGCGCAGGGACTGCAGGGATTGTTCGATCTGATTGATGCGTTCGGCTTCCATAGCGTTCTTTTGCGGAAAAACCGCAATTTTACGCCAGGCTTACGACCTCCAACTGAAGGCTGGTTCGGCCTTGCCAGTCGTTCGTGGCCAGTCGGTAGGCCAGTCGAGCGCTCGCTGGAAGATCGGTGGTGGCGTTAAACCAAATGGCCTCAATACGGGCGGTCTGGGCAATGGGCGAGAGCACAAGTTTCAGATGGACGTCTTTCAGTCGACGCTGCGATAAAACGCGGAACTCGTTCACAAATACAGGGGGTGCAAAGCCCTGGCCCCAGACCTGATCCGTGAGCAGCTGGGCGACATCGAGTCGAAGATATTCCTCGGGCAGATGGCCGTCGGTCTCAAGCACACGTTCCAGTACGGTAGGGTCGGTAAATGCACGCAGCGTCTGATCAAAGATGTCGGTGAACGGCCCAAGCGCATCGGCAGCGAGCGTGAGCCCCGCCGCCATCGCGTGGCCACCGAAGGCCCGAATCAGGCCTGGGTGTTGGGTGTCGATCCGTTCAAGCACGTCACGAATGTGCACACCGGGGATTGATCGGCAAGAGCCTTTGAGTTGGCCGGTGGTCGAATCGTTGGCAAAGACGATGGTGGGGCGGTAGAAGCGCTCTTTGAGCCGGCCAGCAATCAGCCCGATCACACCCTGATGCCACTGGGCATCGTGCAGCACGATGCCCATCGGTTGCCGTTGGCCTGTCATCAGACCGACAGCATGTTCGACGGCATCTTCGTGGGCCGACGATTCGATCTCGCGGCGCTCTCGGTTCAATGCGTCGAGTTGATCGGCCAGTGCCATGGCGGCATCGGCATCGTCTTCCAGAAGGCAGCGAATGCCGATGCTCATGTCGCTTAGGCGGCCTGCGGCATTGAGTCGCGGCCCAATCGCAAAGCCTAAGTGCCCGGCGTTGGCCTGCCGTTGATCGACCGTGGCCACTTGAAACAAGGCGTTGAGTCCCGGGAAGGATCCTTTGCGTAGCCGTTGAAGGCCCTGCGCCACAAGCCGTCGATTGTTGGCGTCGAGCCGAACCACATCGGCCACCGTGCCCAGAGCGACAATCGGCAGCAAGTCGTCCATGCGCGGAATGCGCTCCTTGGGCCATTGGGCAATGTCGCGCACGTGACTGCGCAGTGCCAACAAGACATAAAACATCACACCAACTCCGGCCAGATGCTTGCTTGGAAACGGGCAGCCGTTTTGGTTAGGGTTCACGATGAGGCAATCCGGCACGGTGGGTCCCGGCAGGTGATGGTCGGTGACCAGAACGTGCACGCCGCTTGCCTTGGCGCGATCCACACCGGCGTGGCTTGAAATGCCATTGTCGACAGTGATGATGCGCTGGAATGGATCGTCGCGATGCAGGTCCAGGGCATGCTCGACCAAGGCCGGTGTAAGGCCATAGCCAAACGCGAATCGATCGGGCACCAGAAATTCCACGCGCGCCCCAAATCGCGCAAGCCCACGCAAGGCGACCGCGCAGGCCGTGGCACCGTCGGCGTCGTAGTCGGCGATGACCAGTAATTTTTCACCTCGGGTGATGGCCTCGAACAGCCAGCGTGCAGCCTCGTGGGCGTTATGCAAGGCGTCGGGTGCGAGCAGTCCCTCAAGCCCTGTATCGGCCTGTGCAGCAGAGTCAATGTCGCGGCTGGCAAAGACGCGGGCCAACACCGGATGAATGCCTTGGGCCGTGAGTGCGGCGATTCGGCTGGGGTGTAATGGCCTTTCCTTGATTTGAACGGGGGGCTCTGAGGCGCGGTGCATGGGTCTTAGTATGGCAAACTCCGCCCATGTTTCCGTATGAACTTCTGATCGGGCTGCGCTATACGCGTGCCGGCCGTTACGTCAAAGGCGCCGGTCGAAATCGTTTCATCTCATTTATCTCTGGCCTGGCCACGGCAGGGATTGCGCTGGGCGTGGCCGCATTGATCGTGGTCCTGTCGGTCATGAACGGATTTCAAAAAGAGGTGCGTGACCGCATGCTCGGCGTGCTGGCCCATGTGGAGGTCATTACTCCGGGCGCACCGATTGCCGACTTGGCGCCATTGGATCCGATTGCGCAACAACACCCGCGCGTGGTGGCTACAGCACCGTTTGTGATGGCACAGGCCATGCTTGCGCGTGATGGCCAGATGAAAGGCATCTTGGTGCGTGGTGTGGACCCTGCGCGTGAGCCAGGGGTCAGCGGTGGTCTGGCGCGGTTGATGTCTGGCCGGCTCGAGAGCCTGCAGGCCCGGCAGTTTCACATCGTGCT
>JBDLRC010000035.1:0-2513 GCA_039800265.1 Pseudomonadota bacterium | reverse complement strand
GCATCCGTTTGGAGGCGATTTCGGCCCAGTCGCTGGTGCGGGTTTTAGAAACCCGTATAGTCTCTGCGGACCGCAGTGCTGAGGCGGCTCGGCTCTCGCTACGCGCTGCTCAGCAGGGCGTGAAAGCCGGCGTTTCCAGCCGATCAGAGGTTGCTCAAGCGTTGCAGGACTTCTTGGGTGCTCAGCGCCAGCGTGTAACTGTGCGTAAAGACTACATGGTGGCCTGGCTGCGTCTACAAAAGGCATTGGCCGAGTTAGAAGAGTCAAAAATGCCCGCTTATGAGCAGATGTTTCGGGTTGCGACTAGACCTTGAGTTGAGTTCTGGCCTGAGTTGTTTTTAGGCGTGAGGCTCGCCGATTTTGCATCAGTCGGCCAGCGTATGCAGCCGAATCACGCCAATGCCGCGGATATCTTCTGTGGCCACGAGTCGAAGGCGTTCGGGCTGTGTAGATTGTTCAGCTACCGATTCCGAAATCAATACTGAAAGACCAAATTCCTTCGCTTTCGCCTCCAGTCGAGCGGCGAGGTTGATGCACGTGCCAACGGCCGTGTAGGTGGCCCGAAACTGTGTACCAAAGTCCCCCACGAGCGCTTCGCCTGCGGCGATGCCAACACGTGCAGAGACTCTGGGCAGTCCGCGCACCTCAAACGTTTGGTTGAGTTCCTCAATTTTTTTCAGCATTTCTCTGGCTGCTTCGATGGCGTGATCCGCCTGGTTTGGCACATCGATCGGTGCGCCCCAGAAGGCTACTAACCCATCGCCGGTATACCGGTCCAGCGTGCCCCGCGTCTCCCAAACGGGTGCTGTAATGCACGCCAAAAACTCACGCGTAATCTGTGCCGATGCATCGAGACCTTGCGTTGCAGTTGTTTTGGAGTAATCGGCCATGTCAGCGACCAGCACGGTGATGGAGAGCTTGCGTGGCTGGAGCGGATCAAAATTCTGGCGCTTGAGCAGCTCACGTAGCACGGGTTTGGCCACATAGCGGGCCAGCAACCGAATGGTCGCTCGTGCCTGCTGCCGCGCAAGCGCCCACTGCAATGGAATAACGGTAAGGAGCAGAAATAAGAATCCCCAAAGCGGGGCCGATACATTGCCTGGCACTGCGGCATGTGCAGCTGCGACACTCACAGCTGCCCAAGTCAAAAATAGTGCGATCAGCAAGATGACCATCGGCCAGACGGTCAGTCGCTGCAGCAATACAACGCCTGCGGCAACCACGAATAAAGGGCCGAGCCAAGTGATCATCGAATTCAGAGTTTTGGACAGGGCAGAGGGACCTTCGATGAGTTCCGTCATGGATTGGGCATGAACAAACACACCGCTAATACTTGGTGATAGGGGTGTGGCCACACGATCTGCGAGCCCCATGGCCGAGGCCCCCACCACCACAATCTTGTTTTGAATTATTGACGAAAGATCATCTAAGCGATTCGCGTTGCCTTCCAGTACAAAACGCGCTGGAATCACTGTCCAGCTTTCGGGTTGCCGATCAAAGCGTAAAGCGCGTGTTCCGCTGGCCAGTTCAGACCACTGCCACTGAACCGGCATGACGTTTAAACACGTCAGCGTCGCTAACCCAAGCGAAGGATAAAGTCTTCCCTGCCATTGGGTAAGCTCGGGAAGCCGACGAAGCTTGCCGTCATCGTCTGGAATAAATCCGATGTTCCCCACACAAGGTGCCTGACCAAGCATCGGATGGTTGCCGATCATTCCTGTGGCTCTCGGCGTAGCGGTGGTGGTTGCGGCGAGTCCTGCGGGATCAAACGATTGCCCGGCAGCCAAATTGCTGATCACTGCCGTGTCGCGTTCAACATAGTCAAATACTTGGGCCAAGACCAGCTTTCGATCGAGTGCAAGCCTGGACAGTGCCTGGTCGCCTTCAGCGTCGCGCGCGTTAGGCAAGACCATGTCCAACACTACAATCCTTGCATTGGCGTTAAGTAAACGTTCGACCATTCGAGCGATCTCTGAACGTGGCCAGGGCCATGCACCGAGTGCCTGCAGGCTATCTTCATCGATATCGACCACCACGAGCTCTGATGGAGTCTCACTGCGTGCGAGCAGATGTTGTGCCTGATCCCGCAGCCCCATCTCTACCACCTGAAATGGCGCCTGGTTGTTCCAGACGGATTGAATCGCGAGGGTCAATGCAACCGATAGCAACACCAGTAGCGGCTGTAACCAGCGCTTAGGAGGGGAAGTGTCTCGGGCGGCCATGGGCGAAATCGTAACACCAGGCAGTGGCCTAACCGATTGATTCTGCAGGGTAATCGCCCCATAATTTCGTCGATGGCGACCTTACAAGTCTTGGGCTGCAGCGGGGGTGTCGGTGAGGGCCGGCGCACCAGCAGTTTTCTGCTCAATAGCGCAACGTTGATCGATGCCGGTACCGGGGTGGGAGATCTTTCGATCGATGCGTTGTGCAAGATTGATCAGGTATTTCTGACCCATAGCCACCTCGATCACGTGTCGCATCTACCGTTTTTGATTGATGCCGTTCAGGGTATT
>JBDLRC010000034.1:0-2519 GCA_039800265.1 Pseudomonadota bacterium | reverse complement strand
GTAACGATGACCGAGTTTGGCAAATACGCTCACCGAGAAGGTGTGGAGCACTGCGATGGCGAATAACGCGGCTGCAACATATTGAGTGGTCTCGGACATCATCCCCCCCTTTGGGTAAGCGCTTTTGGGGCGCGTAAGGTTTTGCGATTTATCAGGGCTTTCCGCATTCGGGCCTATCGGCCACGCCCGCGGATTGTAAACTGACGATCGTATGCTGATTCATTTTGCCTCTGACCTGCATCTGGAGTATTTGAACAAGCGCTTCCCGGAGTACATTCGGGTCGATCGCCTGTACACGCCGTTTGCAGATCTGATGATTTTGGCCGGTGATATTCATGTGGGCACGCAGATGGTCGATAAGTTCGGCCATTGGCCACACCCTGTTTTGTATGTGCCCGGGAACCATGAGTTCTATGACACGGCGATTGAGCCGCATGTGGCGAAGATCAAAGAGGCCGCGAAGAACACGGCCATGATCGTGTTGGCACGAGACGAATACATTTATCAAGGCGTTCGATTTTTAGGCTGCACCCTATGGACCGATTACATGCTTATGGGTTCCGGTGGCCGTCAGCTTGCAGCGATGTTGGCGTGCGAGGCCCGAATTGCTGACCATCGAAAAATCATGGGTATTCAAAAGGTGGGGCAGGGTTTCTCTGCCCAGCAGGCCTATGAACTGCATGTGCAGGAGCGGGCGTGGCTGGAGGGGAAGCTCAACGAGCCGTTTGATGGCAAAACTGTCGTGATCACGCATCACGCGCCATCCCGAGGAAGTGTGCATCCCAGGTTTCGTGGCGATCCGTGTAATTCCGCGTTTGTGTCCGATCTTGACGAGCTGGTTCAGAAGGCGGATTACTGGATTCATGGCCACGTGCATGACAGTTTCGATTACATGGTGGGCAAGTGCAGGGTCATGACCAACCCTGGCAGCTATGCGACCACCTCCGGCAAGGTCAAAACACCCGAGGAACTCGATTGGGAGAACCCGCTGTTTGACCCGCAAAAGACCTTTGAGATTGAGACGGTAAAATCCGAGCAATATCTGCCCGGATGATGAAATAGGTAGACATACAGGACTTAAAATCCTGGGGCGCAAGCCGTGCCGGTTCGATTCCGGCTCCGGGCACCATCTTTTAGGGGCTGCTATCTGCGGTCCTTCTCACTTAACGAGCATCCCCGCACAGCCGTAACCTGCCTCATGGAGGCTTCCCCATGAGCACACTCGCTTATCGTTTTCTGCGCCGTTCGGCTTTTGCCTCGGCGGTTCTATTGGCGCTCACCCCGCTGGCAAACGCCCAGCAGCAGCCGGGTGGGGCTTTGCCGGCCCCGTCAGCTGCGCCAGCACCCACCACCCAGGCGGGCGCCCAGATCTCGGCAACCCCGGTGGCCGCGCCAGCGGCCTTAGCCCAGGCTGATGCCACAGCTACCCCGGCAGCGGCACCACCGTGCGCTCCTTGTGAAGAGAAAAAACCGGCACCGCGCAAAGTTGTGGCAAAACCTAAGCTTCCTGAGTGGGGCTACGAGGGGGCGATCGGGCCTGAGCACTGGGGCAAGTTGCACAGTCAGTACAAGCTTTGCGATTCGGGGCAGAGCCAGTCCCCGATCGATCTGCGAGACGGAATCGGCGTAGATGTTCCTGGCCCTCGCTTCGACTACCGGCCCTCGCGGTTCACTGTGACCAATGATGGCCATAGCCTAAAAGTTACGCTTACGAGTCCTGGCTCTGTGAACTTTGCCGGCAAGGCGTACCGCCTGACCGAGATTCACTTTCACCGTCCGGGCGAGGAGCGTATCAACGGCAAGACCTTTCACATGGGCGCACACCTGGTCCACAAAGACCCGAAAGGCGCCCTCGCCGTGGTGGCTGTGTTGATCACCGTCGGCAAGGAGCACCCGATTCTGCAATCCATTTGGAATCACGTCCCGCTGGGCAAGGGTAAAAGCATGGCTTCGGCAGCAGACGCTCTGATCGATCCGTCTGGACTGTTTCCGAGGGATCGGGCCATTTTTCATTATTCCGGCTCGTTGACCACGCCGCCTTGTTCCGAGGGGGTCGAGTGGATCGTGTTTAAGGAGCCGGTCGAGGCCTCCCCCGAACAGCTCGCAATCTACGCCCGCCTGCTTCCCGAAAATGCGCGGCCGATTCAGGCTGGAAATGGGCGCTTGATCAAGGAGTCGAGGGCGCCCGTTCGCTAGTGCTTGGGCAAGGTTACCGAGCACTTGGGTGGTCGCACTTAAACCGATTTCGAGGAAAATCCGTAACCTAGCTTACAAGGGGCGCATGGCGTGGCCTGCCTTCCTGGGGCGCTTAAAAAGGGCGGCCTGATACATTATAAAAGGAGTTAAAAGTGAGCTCTAAATTATTGATCGGTATAGCATTTTCATCGATATTGGTGGGCTGTGCCGGAGTGCCCCTTAAGTCCGCAGACCAAGGTGACAAGCAGGCGGATTGCCCGGATTGTGGCGCCAAGCCCCCGTACTACGCGACTGCTGTGACTCGACCGGCCCTATGTAACGAT
>JBDLRC010000033.1:0-2888 GCA_039800265.1 Pseudomonadota bacterium | reverse complement strand
CAGGCCTATCCCTTCCCATGGACATCGGGCAACTTCCTGGATTCGCTGAGGGCGGGGTATCGCATGCGGATTTTGAAAGAAAACGGCGCGATGATCGGCTATATGGTCTGGATGACCGTGGTGGATGAGGCCCACTTGTTAAACCTCACGCTCTCGCCTGCGCGGCAGGGCCGTGGGCTGGGCTCATGGATGGTGCAGCAGCTTTTTCAGCAGGTCCGCGAGGCCGGTCTTGATCAGATCTTGTTAGAGGTAAGGCCGAGCAACCAGGTTGCGTTGGGCCTCTACAAGAAATTTGGCTTTCACGAGATCGGCCGACGTAAGGGCTACTATCCGCAGTCGGCTGTTAGCCACGCGTCACGCGAGGATGCGATTGTGATGCGGCTGCGTTTGACCTCAGAGCGGCACGTCGACTCCCGTCATGCGGTGGCCTCATGACATCGCTGTCTCGCGAAGCCCTTCAGATTCTTGAGCTGATGCCGCAGTGGCAACGGCGCCAGGCCTATCGTCCGCAGGGTGAGGTGATCGGTCAGGGGGTGCTGACGATAGGCCTGCTGGCGGGCCCGTCCGAGCAGCGTCTCTGGGCGCAACTCACCCAGTGGCTTCGGCAGCTGGGCTGCCCCGAGGATCGCATCGCTAATGCACTTATGCTTCCCGCAGTCCATGTGGACCGTGTGATCCAGGCGATATCTGCACAGCCTCCCGCAGTGCTGTGGAGTTTTTCTGCGCCGTTGTTATCGGCGCTTGAGCAGGCCGTGCCTGACATCAGGAGCCGTCTGAGCGTGGTGGAGTGGCCCGACGTGGCCCAGGCGGTAGCGTCACCGGTGGTGAAAGCAGCGTTGTGGCGGGCCCTTATTGCTGCGAAAGCAAGTCAGTGGGAGTGTTTTTCCACACCGATCAATGCATCAAGATCGTAGTGCTGTTTGTTGTAGCGGTAACGTCGGATCACCAAGAGCATGGTGCCCGCTACGAACAGACCGAAAATCCAGATGATCGAATTGACATGAAAATCAAATTTGATCAGCAGGGCATACAGGCCGAGCATCAACAAAATATTTAGGTTCTCGTTGAAGTTCTGAACGGCAATCGAGTGGCCGGCCGAAAGCAAGACGTGGCCGCGGTGTTGCAAAAGCGCATTCATCGGCACCACGAAATAACCGGCAAGACCGCCGATCAGGATCAGCAGGGGAATCGACGACTCCATGCTGGTGACCAGGGTCATGCCAGGCACCACAAGACCCATGAGGACCCCCAGTTTCAATACGGAAGGCGTCTGCTTAAGCGCGACAAATCGCGCGGCCAATACGGCGCCGCCTGCAATGCCCAGGGCGACGATGCCTTGCAGGATCGCCGCCTTGCTGAGCGGCATATTGAGCTGCTCTTTGGCCCACTGAAGCACGATGAATTGCAGGGTTGCGCCTGCGCCCCAAAAGAGTGTGGTGACCGCCAGGGAAATCTGTCCGAGTTTGTCGCGCCAAAGTGTGGTGTTGCAGTACCAGAAATCCTGCACCAATTTGATCGGATTGGTGTGCTGCTTGCTGTAGCGCGCCCCGGTGTCGGGAATTCTCAGATTAAAAAGTGCTGCGATGATGTAGAAGCCTCCAATCACCAAGATCGCGCTCTCGGCCGGGCTGTCGATGTTGAAATCGACCCCGGGGAAATCAAGGCCAAGCAGCAGGCCGCTGACGGTGGGGCTGATCAATGCCCCGCCCACCACGGTGCCCAAAATAATCGAGCCTACGGTCGTGCCCTCGATCCAGCCGTTGGCTGCAACGAGTTTTTCTGGCGGGAGAAGCTCAGTGAGAATTCCGTACTTTGCCGGTGAGTAGGCTGCCGCACCAAAACCCACCACCGCATACGCCAACAAAGGATGAACCGCAAAAAAGAGCAAGGCACAGCCCAAGACCTTGATGGTGTTGGTGATGAACATGACCTTGCCTTTGGGCATAGAGTCCGCAAATGCGCCCACAAAGGGGGCCAGCACCACATAAGAGACCGTAAAGAATAATTTCAGCAGTGGTTTCATCCACTCCGGCGCTGCGAGTTCGATCAGCAAAGCGATTGCGGCGATCAGCAATGCGTTGTCGGCGAGCGAGGAGAAAAACTGCGCCGCCATGATGGTGTAGAAGCCGCGTTTCATAATCCCTTTTGTGCAGGTGCGTCGTGATTAGAGCATGAACGCTTAAAATGGCCGCTTTATGAGCCGACCGATACAACTCACGATCCGCATTGATGCAATGCGGCATAACCTTCAGGTGATCCGCCAGAGGGTCGGCGCGACACGAATCTGGGCGGTTGCCAAGGCCAATGCGTACGGCCAGGGGATTGAGGCTGCCGTATCCGGCTTTGCACAGGCCGATGGCATGGCGGTGCTCGATCTTTCCGAAGCGCTGCGCGCTCGGCGGGCCGGCTGGACGAAACCCATTCTTATGATCGAGGGAGCATTCGCTGCCGAAGACCTTTCGGTGATGAGGGCCAACGGCATATGGACCGTCATTTCAACGCCGGAGCAGGCCCACATGTTGGCCCATGCCGAAGCAGTACCGACGATGGCATGGGTGAAGTTGAATACCGGTATGCATCGACTCGGTCTTGCGCAGTGCCTCGGTGACGCAACGATCGTCGAGTGGTTGTCGGCCTGCCAGCGTCGACTTGAGCTGCCATTAGCCTTCATGACCCATTTCGCCTGCGCGGACACCGCCGAGGGTTGGCAGGATCAATACAGCCGATTCAACGAATGGGTACCGCGACTCGCAACGTCGCTGGGGTGTGCGTCACCGCTCCGATCGCTAGCCAATTCGGCGGCGACGCTCTCGATTCCGAAAGCACATGCTGATTGGGTGCGGCCAGGAATCGCGCTCTATGGTGCAACACCCTATGCCGACGATGAT
>JBDLRC010000032.1:0-8189 GCA_039800265.1 Pseudomonadota bacterium | reverse complement strand
GTCAGTGGTTTGGTCGCCAATGAGGGTGAGGTGCAGGTATGCTTCTGATCATCGCGGATTGGTTAGAGCAGTACATCCGGGCCTTTAACGTCTTTGGTTACATCACGCTGCGGGCTGTCTTGGCTGCCATGACGGCCTTGGGCATCGGATTGTTTTTGGGGCCCGCTGTTATTCGCAAGCTCACCGAAATGAAAGTGGGCCAGTCCATTCGCGACGATGGTCCCCAGACTCATTTGGTCAAGAGTGGCACACCCACCATGGGCGGTGCGCTTATTTTGTTATCGATCGGGCTGACCACGCTGCTGTGGGCCGACCTCTCCAATCGATTTGTGTGGGCTGTCATTCTCGTCACCATGGGGTTTGGTGCGGTGGGCTGGGTGGATGACTATCGCAAGGTTGTCCATCGAGACTCCCGCGGCCTCCCGGCCCGTTGGAAGTATTTCTGGCAGTCCTCGATTGGGATTGTGGCTGCCGTGTATTTGGCGTTCTCGGTTCCTGCCAATACGAACGCCCAGGCTCTTGAGTTATTTACGCAGTGGGTAAGCAGTGGCTTTGCTATCGACCTGCCGTCGAAGGCCGATTTGATTGTGCCGTTTTTCAAGCAGGTGGCCTATCCGCTCGGATTTTTCGGCTTCATTGTGCTGTCGTATTTCGTCATCGTAGGGTCAAGCAATGCGGTCAACCTCACCGATGGACTCGATGGTCTGGCGATCATGCCGACCGTGCTCGTGGCGGGTGCCTTGGGAGTGTTTGCCTATGTGACCGGCAATGCAGTGTTCGCCAAGTATTTGTTGATTCCCTACATCCCTGGTGCCGGTGAACTCACAGTGTTTTGTGCGGCATTGGTAGGGGCGGGACTGGCCTTTCTCTGGTTTAACGCCTATCCCGCGCAGGTCTTCATGGGTGATGTGGGCGCGTTGGCCCTTGGCGGTGCATTGGGTGCTGTGGCCGTTGTAGTCCGTCAAGAGATTGTGCTGTTCATCATGGGGGGCGTGTTTGTGATCAACACGCTGTCGGTGATGTTGCAGGTTGGGTATTTCAAATACACCAAAGCCCGTTTTGGAGAGGGCCGCCGCATTTTGCGCATGGCACCGCTTCACCACCATTTTGAGGTTGGAGGCTGGAAAGAGACGCAGGTGGTGGTGCGCTTTTGGATCATCACCATGATTTTGGTGTTGGCTGGTCTTTCCACTTTAAAACTTCGTTAAACCCACCCATGACCGATAAGGATATCCGCCGCCCCATGAGTAGCTCTCGTCAACAACGGCCCGATCGCGTAGTGCTGACGCCGCCAGCGATTCCCATGGACATTGATTGGTCTGGGCAGCACGTGCTGGTGATCGGCCTTGGAGAGTCAGGGCTGGCCGCCTGCCGATGGCTCGTTCGCAGAGGCGCCCGTGTCACGGCAGTCGACAGCCGTGCAGAGCCTCCCATGGCGCAGGCCGCACGGGCCCTTGGCAGCGCTAGCTGTGATGTTCGCACGGGCGTTACGGCACCTTTTTCGCCCGCCTTGCTTGAGGGTGTGCATTGGGTCGTGCCGAGTCCAGGCCTCTCGCCTCATGCGCACAAGGGCAGCCCCATTGCGGAGTTGCTTATCGAAGCCAAGCGCCAGGAGATTCCGGTGGTCGGCGAGATCGATGTGTTTGAGTGGGCGATTCATCACGCGGCCCATGCCAGCAGTGCACTGGCGACAGAGCCGGATTTGGCGCTGCCACTTGAACTCCCCAAGGTATTGGCCATCACCGGCACCAATGGGAAGACCACTACAACACAGATGACCGTCGCCTTATTGCGTCGTGCGGGATTTGATGCGCAAGAGGCGGGCAATATCAGCCCTTCGCTGCTTGATGCCGTGATGATGCGTGAAGACGAGAGCCGATTCCCACAGGTCTGGGTCTTGGAACTCTCGAGCTTTCAACTGGCGTTGGCCCGCCATTTTCAACCGTCTGCAGCCGCACTGCTGAATGTCTCGGAAGACCACCTGGATTGGCATCTCGATATGGCCGATTACATCGCGGCCAAGCAGCGGGTATTCGGAATCGGCTGCGACCCGGAGACCAGTGGTGTGGTCTGTGTGGCCAACCGACAGGATGCGGCGGTGGTGCAGTGTGTGGCCAACCAATCCAAGGTCGTTACATTTGGCGCGAATGCGCCTGGGGCATGTGGTGATCTGGGGCTTGTGGAAGAAGGCTTGCTCTGGATGGCCATGCGCGACATCAATGATGAGGAGCGACTTCATCGGTTGATGCCGGCCGATGCATTGCGTGTAAGGGGCCGCCACAACGCCATGAACGCCTTGGCGGCGCTAGCGTTATGCCGCGCCGTGACGCCCGCATTGGCACCCCTGTTGCATGCCTGCCGAGAGTTTCGTGGTGGCGCCCATCGGATGCAATGGGTCACCCACGTGTCGGGTGTGGATTTTGTCGACGATAGTAAAGGTACCAATGTAGGCGCGACAGCGGCAGCACTCAGCGGCATTGGCTTGCCGGTGGTATTGATCGCAGGCGGCGAGGGCAAGGGCCAGGATTTTTCACCCCTGAAGGCTCCGATGGCCGCTCATGCAAAAGCGCTGATTGCAATCGGTCGAGACGGCCCTCTGCTCGCCGAGGTTGCCCGCTCTGCGGGCATTCCGGTGGTGATGGCCGACACCATGCACGATGCGGTTCAGCAGGGTTACCGACTCGCCGCAGAACAGGCCGGCCACGGCGTTGTCCTGTTGTCTCCTGCCTGCGCCAGTTTTGACATGTTTGCAAATTATGTAGAGCGTGCCCACGCATTTCGGTCCGCTGTGGATCAATTGGCATTGGAGCAGGGCGTCGCATGCTAAAGCCCGGCGCCTCTGCACCGATGCTCGCGCACGCTGATCGTGGGTTGATCTCGGTGTTTGTCGCCTTGATTTTGGTTGGGCTGGTGATGGTGTATTCGGCCAACTTACCGTTGCCCAGCCAGAACGCAGACTCGGTGTTTTGGCGCAGCATGCGTGGCCATCCGATCCATCTGGCCATCGGCCTGGCCGCCCTGTGGGTGATGACCCGTATTCCTACCTCCGTGCTGCATGCTTTATCCACGCCGCTGTTTTTCTTTGGCATCGCGCTGTTGGTGGTGGTGGCCGCGATGAAAATCGTGTTTGGTCCCGCCATTGTGAAAGACGGCGCTGTCCGGGCCATTCCATTGGGCGTCTTTACGTTGCAGCCTGCCGAGCTGATGAAATTTTTCTCGCTGCTGTTTGCGGCAGCGTATGTGATTCGACGCCAAGATCGAATGCATACGTTTGTACGAGGACTGTTGCCCATCGGATTTCTGATGTCATTGGTCATGCTGTTGCTGTTGTATCAGCCTGATCTCGGTTCCACCATGGTGATCATGGGCATCACAGCCGCCATTTTGTTTTTGGGCGGCATGAGCATGCGCATTTTTGTGCCGTTGATTCTGGCGTTGGTGGCTGTCTTCAGCCTGATGGTGGTGTTTACGCCTTGGCGCTTGATGCGGCTGATGTCCTACCTCTCACCCTGCGATCCCGATGTGGTCCAGACCTCGGGCTATCAGCTCTGCGGTGCACTGATTGCGTTCGGACGCGGCGGGGTGTTGGGCTCCGGCCTGGGCACCGGGATTGCAAAGATGGGCCATCTGCCATTGCCACACACCGATTTCATCTTTGCCATGATGGGCGAGGAGATTGGTTTTATTGGCATCACACTGGTGATCCTTGCCTTTGCGTTTATCGTGCGACGGGCCGTTGAGATTGGCCGTACGGCGATGTCGCAGGAGCGTCTGTTTGCCGGTCTGGTTGCCCAGGGTATTGGCGTCTGGCTGGGCATTCAGACCTTCATTCATGCGGGCGTGAATACGGGTCTGCTGCCCACCAAGGGCCTGACACTGCCGTTCGTGAGCCATGGCGGTAGTTCGATGTTGGCAGTGTGCATTGCGATGGGCGTGTTGATTCGTATCGACATTGAAAATCGTGCCCATGTGCGGGGGGGTGCATCATGACCGGCGGCATGCCCATCGCTGCCATGCCGCCGCGTCTGCTGGTGGCCGCGGGCGGCACCGGCGGCCATGTCTTTCCTGCCTTGGCGGTGGCGCAGGAACTGCATCATCGGGGTTGGCATGCCGAGTGGGTCGGAACCGATCGTGGGCTCGAGGTCCGTGTGATCCCTGCGGCAGGATTTGGACTGCACATCTTAAAGTTCAGCGGCCTGCGTGGAAAAGGTGCGATGGCCTGGCTCAGCCTTCCCGTTCGTCTGCTTGCTGCATTGATGCAGGCCCGTTCCATTGTGTTACGTGTTCGGCCCGATGCGGTTGTCGCGTTTGGGGGTTATGTCACGTTCCCGGTCGGCCTGATGGCCCGGATCATGGGCATTCCGTTGTGTGTGCATGAGCAGAATGCTGTGATGGGCACGGCGAACCGTTGGCTTGCTCGCATTGCACGTGCCGTTCTGGTCAGTTTTGCTTCCACACGCCATGCGCCCACCGATGCCGTTGTGGTGGGCAATCCGGTGCGCGAGTCGATTTGTACGCTGTCGGATCCCGTGCATCGTTACGCGGAGCGTAGCGGCCCATTGCGTGTTTTGATTGTCGGCGGCAGCCTGGGTGCCCAGGCCTTGAATCGTGCCTTGCCAGAGGCATTGGCCGGTCTGAGTGATCAGGGGCAGCCTCTGCTGATTCGTCATCAGACCGGTGCGGCAGCGCTTGCAGAGGTGCAGGCTGCATACGCGCGTCACGGTGTGCAGGCGCAGTGTTCTGCATTTATCAACGATATGGAGTCAGCCTATGGCTGGGCCGATGTCATGATTTGCCGGGCGGGTGCTTCGACAGTGGCCGAGGTGGCCGCCGCCGGTGTGGCAGCGATTTTTGTGCCGCTGCCGTCGGCCATTGATGATCACCAAAGCGCGAATGCCCGGGTGCTTGCGGATGCCCAGGCGGCCTGGTGTGTGCCACAGACTCCGCAGATGCCAGCGCGTGTAGTAGAGATTCTTCGTCAGAGCACACGGCAGTCGTTGATGGACTGTGCGGTACGTGCACGTCAGCTGCAGATGCAAGACGCGGCCCAACGGGCTGCGGCCATTGTGGAGCGGGTAGCGCTACGGTCGTCGCGAACCTCGGAGACAGTGGCATGAGGCACAAGATCGAGACCATCCATTTTGTCGGCATCGGTGGGTCGGGCATGTCAGGCATTGCCGAGGTGTTGCTCAATCTTGGTTACCGCATTCAGGGTTCCGATACAGCACAGAATGCGGCGACACAGCGGCTTGCATCCCAGGGCGCACAGATTTTTTATGGGCATGCAGCCGAGCATCTCGGCCATGCCAATGCCGTGGTGATTTCTAGTGCCGTCAAAAACGACAATCCGGAGGTCCAGGCGGCCCGAAGCCGCCGTATCCCGGTGGTGCCACGGGCACTGATGCTCGGTGAACTCATGCGACTCAAGCAAGGCATTGCGATTGCAGGAACGCATGGCAAAACCACGACCACGAGCCTTGTGGCCAGCGTGCTTGCGCAGGCGGGTCTGGATCCGACGTTTGTGATCGGTGGCCGTCTGAACAGTGCCGGGGCCAATGCACGCCTGGGCATGGGCGAGTACATCGTGGCCGAGGCCGATGAATCGGACGGCTCCTTTTTGAATCTTCTACCGATGATGGCGGTGATCACCAACATCGACGAAGACCATATGGAGACCTATGACCACGATGTTGCCAAGCTCAAACAGGCCTTCATTGCGTTTACTCAGCGTCTCCCGTTTTATGGTGCAGCAGTGGTCTGCATCGACGATCCGCAGGTGCGTGAGGTCATCCCCTTCATCTCCAAGACGGTTGTGACCTATGGGTTTGCCGCCGATGCCCAGGTCCGTGCCGAGCAGGTGGCCGAGCGCGCCGGACGGATGGGTTTTGTGGTTCAGCGCGAGGGTGAAGCACCGCTATCGGTCGAGCTAAATCTTCCTGGCCGCCACAATGTTCAGAATGCGTTAGCAGCGATTGCGGTTGCCACCGAGTTGGGTGTGGACAATCAGGCCATCGTCACGGCGCTGCGGGAATTTAAAGGGGTGGGCCGTCGTTTCCAAGTGGTGGGCGACTTCGCATGTCCGTCCGGCGGCCGCTTCACACTGATCGATGACTATGGCCATCATCCGGCAGAGATTCGGGCCACGCTTGAGGCCGCGCGGGGCGCATTCCCTGGCCGCCGTCTCGTGGTGGCGTTTCAGCCGCATCGCTACAGCCGCACGCGTGATTTGTTTGAGGATTTTGTGCGTGTCCTGGGCGAGGCGGATCAGCTCTTGTTGGCCGATGTGTATCCCGCTGGCGAGGCGGTCATTGCGGCTGCGGATGGCAAAGCCCTGGCCCGTGCGATTCGTGTCGCAGGAAAAGTGGAGCCGGTCTTTATCGACACGATTGCACAGATGCCCGTTCGCATCGCTGAGCTTGCCCGAGATGGCGATGTTGTGTTGTCCATGGGGGCGGGCTCCATCGGCGGTGTGCCGGCACAGTTGAAGTCGATGCAGGGGGTGGCCGATGCCGGGTAACGCATTAGGCCGCGTGGCGGTGCTCATGGGTGGCGATTCTGCAGAGCGTGAGATCTCGTTGCGCTCGGGAAGTGGCGTCTTGGCCGCCCTGCAACGCAGTGGTGTTGACGCTATTGCCTTTGATCCCTTGGAGCGGCCATTGCATGAATTACGTGCTGAGGGTGTGGACCGCGTGTTTATCGCGTTGCATGGCCGATGGGGTGAAGACGGCACCGTGCAGGGTGCGTTGGAGTTGATGAGAATGCCCTACACCGGCAGTGGCGTCATGGCCAGCAGCCTGGCGATGAACAAGCCCATGACCAAACGTCTGTGGTCAGCATTGGGCCTTCCGACACCGGCTTTTGAGATGGTGCCGACAGCAGCCTTGTCGGATGGATCCGGCGGTGTCACGCCTAACGCTGCAGAAATTTGCGGCCGCCTCGGCCTGCCTCTGGCGGTGAAACCAGCCTGCGAAGGATCGTCGTTGGGATTTACGCGTGTCGATCACGTGTATGAGCTGCTACCGGCAGTTCATAAGGCGGCCCAGTTCGATGATCAGGTGATCATCGAAGCCTTCATCGATGGCCGTGAATTTACCGTGGCCTTGTTGGAGCAGTTCGATGGCACAGTCCAGGCCTTGCCGTCCATCGAAATTGTTGCGCCCTCCGGCAATTACGACTACCAGAACAAATACTTCGGTTCGGCCACGAAATACCTCTGCCCGGCACCGATCGCACCAGCTTTGGAGTCCCGATTGCGCGAGCTGTCGCTCCACGCATTTTCGGCTGTGCAGGCCCGAGGATGGGCCCGCGTGGACCTCATGCTATCGGCCGATGGAGCACCCATGCTCTTGGAGATCAACACGTCGCCCGGCATGACGGACCACTCCCTGGTGCCGATGGCAGCCGCACAGGCCGGCCTGAGTTACGAGGCATTGGTGTTGCAGATTGCGGGCTTAGCCCGGTTGCATGTGGGGAGGGCGCCATGAGTGTGCCGAGCCTGCGCAGCATCTGGCATTCACCGGGCAGCATGAACCGGATGGCTGTCATGCTCTTCACACTCTCGTTGTTGGGTGTGGTGGCACTGACGGCCCACTGGATGGCCAATCGCTCGGTGTTCGTGGTCAAGCGTGTGGTGGTCGATGCAGCACGAGGCGAGCTTCTGCACGTGTCTGCGCCGCAGGTGCATGCGGCAATCTCCGAGGCCTTAAACGGTACTGTGTTATCCGCCGATCTTCAGGCCGTGCATCGGGCGTTGCAGTCCATTCCCTGGGTGCGCACCACGACCGTACGCCGTATCTGGCCGAATCGCTTGCTGGTGCGTATCGAAGAGCAGCGTGCGGTGGCCACCTGGACCCCTGGCTACCTGGTGAATCATCTTGGAGAGGTCTTCCCCGGCTTGGCCGCAGATTCTGAGCAGCAATGTCAGTTGATTCCGTTGGCAGGACCGGCTGGCAGTGAACGTCTGGTGCTGGAGCGCGCACGGCAACTGTCCGAGTGGCTCGCGTCGATGGGCCGTCCATTGCGGGCCTTGACGCTGTCGGATCAATACGCATGGACCGCCGAGCTTGAGGGTGGTCTGGTGCTTGAACTCGGCCGAGACAGCCTGGCCACTCCTGCTGAGGAGCGCGTCCGGATGTTTGTGAAGACACAGCCCTGGCTGGCACGTCAATTGGGTGCCTCATCGTCTGCTG
>JBDLRC010000031.1:0-4361 GCA_039800265.1 Pseudomonadota bacterium | reverse complement strand
TGAGGGCCTTGAGATGGCTGGCCGAAGCCTCTGGCGTAACTCCGCCAACCTGGCGGTGGTGGACCACAACGTGCCCACCACGGACCGCAGTAAAGGCATCAGCGACCCGGTCTCGCGGCTGCAGGTCGAGACGTTAGATGCCAACGCCAAGAAATTTAACGTGACCTACTTCAACATCAAGGATCGCCGTCAGGGCATCGTGCATGTGATCGGTCCCGAGCAGGGCGCCACGCTCCCGGGTATGACTGTGGTCTGCGGCGATTCGCACACCAGCACCCATGGCGCATTTGGATGCCTGGCCCACGGCATTGGTACATCTGAAGTGGAGCATGTGTTGGCCACGCAGTGTCTGCTGCAGAAAAAAGCAAAGCGCATGCTTGTGCGCGTCGAAGGCCAGCTGCCCGCCGGTGTTACGGCCAAAGACATTGTCTTGGCGGTGATTGGAAAGATCGGCACTGCAGGAGGCACAGGGTATGCAATTGAATTTGGTGGCTCGGCGATCCGCAGCCTTTCGATGGAAGGCCGCATGACCATCTGCAACATGGCCATTGAGGCCGGTGCGCGCGCTGGCATGGTGGCTGTGGATGACAAGACCATCGACTATGTGAACGGCCGACCGCTCTCGCCCAAAGGTGCCGACTGGGATAAGGCCGTGGCGTATTGGAAGACCTTGCACTCTGATCCTGATGCAGAGTTTGATCGCGTGGTGGAGTTAAATGGCGCAGAGATTGAACCGCAGGTGACATGGGGCACATCGCCCGAGATGGTGTTGCCCGTCGGGTCCCGCGTACCGGATCCCGCGGCCGAGTCTGATCCCACGCGGCGTGAAGGCATGGAGCGCGCACTCCACTACATGGGACTGGCAGCGAACACACCGATTGCTGAGATCAAGGTCGACAAGGTCTTCATCGGTTCGTGCACCAACTCCCGAATCGAAGATCTGAGGGCGGCCGCCGCCGTGATCAAAGGCCGTCAAAAAGCAGCCAACGTGAAACTTGCCCTGGTCGTGCCGGGCTCGGGGCTGGTGAAGGCCCAGGCCGAGCAAGAGGGTCTGGACAAGGTATTTAAAGCCGCAGGGTTCGAGTGGCGTGAGCCGGGCTGCTCGATGTGCCTGGCCATGAATGCCGATCGCCTTGAGCCGGGTGAGCGCAGTGCATCGACCTCGAACCGAAACTTCGAGGGCCGCCAGGGCGCCGGTGGCCGCACGCATCTGGTCTCACCTGCAATGGCGGCGGCTGCAGCCTTGGCCGGCCACTTTGTTGATGTGCGCTCGTTTTAACGCGTGCCGCGCCCACTGAATCAGGACACTACACAATGAAACCTCTTAATCAGCATCGTGGTCTTGTGGCACCCATGGACCGTGCCAATGTCGACACCGATGCCATCATCCCGAAGCAATTTCTAAAGTCGATCAAGCGCGCGGGCTTTGGCCCCCATCTGTTTGATGCCTGGCGTTATGAAGACGAGGGCCAGCCCGGCATGGATTGCGCCAAGCGGCCCTTGCGCAAAGGGTTTGTGCTTAACCTTCCGCGCTACAAAGGCGCCAGTATTTTGTTGGCACGTCAGAATTTTGGCTGCGGTTCGAGCCGTGAGCATGCGCCATGGGCCTTGGAAGATTTCGGCTTTCGTGTGCTGATTGCGCCGTCGTACGCCGATATCTTTTTCAACAACTGTTTTAAAAATGGGCTTCTGCCGATTGTCTTGCCCGAGGCGGATGTGGATCTGCTCTTTCAGAAAACGCTGGCCAACGAGGGCTTTGAGCTGGTGGTCAATCTCGAGGCCCAGACCCTCGCCACAACCGACGGCAGCTTTACGCGCAGCTTTGATGTCGAGCCGTTTCGCAAGCATTGCCTGATCCATGGATTGGACGACATCGGCTTAACCCTTCAGCACGCCGACAAGATCAAGGCCTTTGAGGCCAAGCGCCTTGCAGAAAAACCTTGGTTGGGCACCGATCTTCACGGCAAGCTCGATGCCGCAGGAGCTGCCTGATGGCCAAGCACTTAAACATTGCGGTATTACCGGGCGATGGCATTGGTCCTGAGATCACGCACGAAGCGGTTCGGGTACTCAAGCGTATTTCCGAGCAGGGCCATTTCGGTCTGACCCTGGAGGAGGCACCCGTGGGTGGTGCAGGCTACCGTGCCAGCGGCCACCCGTTGCCGGCGGCGACATTGGCGCTTGCTAAAAAAGCCGATGCAATTCTGTTTGGATCGGTGGGTGACTTCAGCCTGGACACCTTGCCGCGTGAACTTCGGCCCGAGCAGGCGATCTTGGGCCTGCGCAAAGAGCTGCAGCTCTTTGCGAACCTGCGCCCCGCCATGATCTACCCCGAGCTCGCCGGTGCTTCTACGCTAAAACCCGAGGTGGTGTCGGGGATGGACATCATGATCATTCGTGAGCTCACTGGCGATATCTATTTTGGTAAGCCGCGTGGCATTCGCGTGTTAGAAAACGGCGAGCGCGAGGGCTTTGACACCATGATCTATCGCGAGAGTGAGATTCGCCGTATCGCGCACGTGGCCTTCCAGGCGGCAGAAAAGCGTGGCCGTAAGGTCTGCTCAGTGGACAAGGCCAATGTGCTGGAAACGACACAGCTCTGGCGCGAAGTGGTGACGGAAGTGGGCAAGCAGTACCCCGCCATCGAGCTCTCCCACATGTATGTCGATAACGCCGCGATGCAGCTTCTTAAAAATCCGAAGCAGTTCGATGTCATGGTCACCGGCAACATGTTTGGCGACATTCTCTCGGACGAGGCCTCTATGCTCACGGGCTCCATCGGCATGCTGCCCTCGGCCTCGTTGGATGCCAACAACAAAGGCCTCTACGAGCCTATTCACGGATCCGCTCCCGATATCGCAGGTAAAAATCTAGCCAACCCATTGGCCACGATTCTGTCGGCAGCCATGATGCTGCGTTACAGTTTTGGGCTTGCCCAGGCCGCCGATGTGATGGAGGCGGCCGTGCGCAAGACCCTGGCATCGGGCGTGGCGACTGGCGACATCTACCGCGAGGGCTGCGCGCGCGTGGGTACGAAAGAAATGGGCGATGCCGTGCTGTCTGCCCTGGGTTAATTGGGTGCGCAGACACTGATTCCTAACCATTAAAAGCACAACAAGACACAGAAGAGAGTAAGCACATGGCAATGAAACGCGTAGGGTTGGTGGGATGGCGAGGCATGGTGGGCTCGGTGCTGATGCAGCGCATGCAAGAGGAAAACGACTTTGCACTGATTGAGCCGGTATTTTTCAGCACTTCGAATGCAGGCGGGGCTGCACCGTCATTTGCCAAATCCAATGAACCCTTAAAGTCAGCGACGGACATCGCCGCGCTTGGCGCCATGGACATTGTGATCACCTGCCAGGGTGGCGATTACACCAAAGACGTTTACCCCAAGCTTCGTGCTGCGGGCTGGAAAGGCCACTGGATTGATGCCGCGAGTGCGCTGCGCATGGACAACGATGCCGTGATCATTCTGGATCCGGTCAATCGTTCGGTCATCGATGCGGCCCTGGCCAAAGGCGGCAAAAACTGGATTGGCGGTAACTGCACGGTCAGTCTGATGCTGATGGCCATGGGCGGGCTCTTTCGCGAGAACCTGGTCGAATGGGTCAGCGCCATGACGTATCAGGCGGCCTCTGGGGCGGGCGCGCAGAACATGCGTGAACTGCTCTCGCAGATGGGCCGTCTTCACAGTCTGGTGGAAAAGGAACTGGCCGATCCATCGTCAGCGATTCTGGATATTGATCGAAAGGTCAGCGAATGCCTGCGCAACAAAGACCTTCCGGTGGAAAACTTTCGCGGCGTGCCGCTGGCCGGCAGCCTGATTCCCTGGATTGATGTGCCGGTCGAACACGGCCAGAGCAAGGAAGAATGGAAGGGCGGTGCCGAGGCCAACAAGATTCTGGGTAAGCCGGCGTTCCGCAGTCCCGGCTCCATTCCAATCGATGGTCTCTGCGTGCGGGTGGGTGCTATGCGTTGCCACTCCCAGGCCTTGACCGTGAAGATGACCAAGGATGTGCCGCTTGATGAAATCAACGGCATTCTGGCCAGTGCCAATGATTGGGTGCGCGTGATTCCCAACGAGCGCGAGCGCAGCGAGCGTGAGTTGTCGCCAGCGGTGGTGAGCGGCACGATGCAGGTGCCGGTAGGCCGCCTGCACAAAATGGCTATGGGCCCGCAGTACTTGGCGGCCTTCACGGTGGGCGATCAGTTGTTGTGGGGTGCGGCCGAACCGTTGCGCCGCATGTTGCGGATCCTGCTTGATTAGACTCGCGCTCGGCCTGGAGTACGACGGCACCGAATGGAACGGCTGGCAGACCCAGCCCAACGGCCAGACGGTGCAAGACCAGCTCGAGTCG
>JBDLRC010000030.1:0-6364 GCA_039800265.1 Pseudomonadota bacterium | reverse complement strand
TGAAAGGCATCTTGGTGCGTGGTGTGGACCCTGCGCGTGAGCCAGGGGTCAGCGGTGGTCTGGCGCGGTTGATGTCTGGCCGGCTCGAGAGCCTGCAGGCCCGGCAGTTTCACATCGTGCTTGGCCGTGATTTGGCCGCAAGCATTGGCGCATCGTTGGGTGATACGGTGGCGCTGGTCGCTGCCGATGGTGTGGTCACCCCGACGGGAGTGACGCCGCGGCTTCGTCAGTTCACGGTGTCGGGCATTTTTTCGTCGGGCCATTTCGAATACGACAGCACATTGGCGCTGATCCATATCACCGATGCTGAGCTTTTTTTCCGTGATCAGGCGACCACTGGTCTGCGCTTAAAACTCGACGACATGCAGCGTGCTCCGGATGTCGCACGTGAGCTTGGCCCGCAGATGCCGCGATCCACGGTGGTGCGGGACTGGTCGTACGAGAATCGCAACTGGTTTGCGGCCGTGCAGGTGGAAAAGCGGATGATGTTCATCATCCTGATGTTGATCATCGCGGTTGCGGCATTCAACCTGGTGTCGATGCTGGTGATGACGGTGACCGATAAGCGCAGCGATATTGCGATCCTGCGCACGCTCGGGGCCAAGCGCGGCAGTATTTTGTCGATTTTTATCGTGCAGGGCGCCTGGCTTGGATGTCTGGGTGTGGGCCTTGGTGTGTTACTCGGCGTACTGATTGCGTCCAACATTGATGTGGTGATGTCGGCCATTGAGGCCATCTTCGGATTCCAGGTGCTGCCCAAGGGCATCTATTTCATCGACCGTCTGCCGTCGGACCTGCGCATGCCCGATGTGATGCAGATCGGTGTGTGGGCATTGGTCTTGTCGCTGTTGGCCACCGTTTACCCCAGCTGGAAGGCCTCGCGCCTAGAGCCCGCGGAGGCGTTACGCTATGAGTAATGGCTTGCTTGAGGCCCGTGGCATTCGCAAGGTCTTCGGCGACGGCGAGGGCGAAGTTGTGGCCCTTCAGAATGTAGACCTGACGCTTGCCGTGGGTGAGACGGTGGCGGTGGTGGGTGCCTCCGGGGCCGGAAAAAGTACTCTTTTGCACATTCTCGGTGGCCTGGATCGCCCCTCGCAGGGTGATGTGTTGTTCGAAGGCCGGTCGCTCTATGCACGAAGCGATGCTGAGCGCACCGCATTGCGTAATGCATCACTAGGCTTTGTGTATCAGTTTCATCATCTGCTGGGTGAGTTCACCGCAGAAGAAAACGTGGCCATGCCACTCCTGATTCGTCGTGTGCCGCGGGCGCAGGCCTTGGCAAAGGCCCGTGAGATCTTGGCGCGTGTCGGCCTGAGTCAGCGTGTATCGCATACACCGGCCATGTTGTCGGGCGGTGAGCGTCAACGGGTGGCGATTGCGCGCGCCCTGGTGACCCAGCCCCGTTGTGTGTTGGCCGATGAGCCCACCGGAAATCTTGACCGCACCACGGCCGCCCAGGTGTTTGATCTACTGATTGAGCGTGTGCGCAGTGCTCAGTGTGGACTGATCGTGGTGACCCACGACTTGGATCTTGCCTCGCGGTGTGACCGTACGTTTCATCTGTAGACCGCAGTCAATCCGCTACCGCATCGCGTGGCGCTTACGGCGTTGCACGACTTCGTAGCGCACCCAGATGTTCCAGCCGACGCGTGTGATCACGTAGCCCACCACGGCCAGGCCACTGGCCAGTGCGACTACCCCAACGATCAGCGGCCATCCCATGCCCAGGGCCCAGTCGCCGAGGGTGACGAAGGATTCCCAAGGCGTACCCCATTCAAACTCTGGCGGTGGTGGAAATGCGGCCACCGCAGCATCACCGAGCTGCTGTGCTGGCAGGATTGCGTTGAGCAGCACAATGCCTAGTTTTAGGGCCAGCACGTACAGGGGGATGAATGTGATGGGATTGGTGTAGAGCGTCATGGCCACGGCCACTGGCAGGTTCCAGTGAAAAAGAAACGATGCGATGGCGGCGCCCAGCATCTGAAAGGGCGCTGGAAACAGGCCGCAAAACAGGCCTGCTGCCACACCGCCGGCCACGCTTCTCCGGTGAAGGGTCCAGACGGCAGGGTGCAGCACCCATGGCCCCAGCGCCCGAAGCAGTCTGTTTTGTTCGATCGTCTCTTGCTCGGGCAGAATCCGTTTGAGGAGCTTGCGTGCCATAGGCGGCCATTTTAGCGATGCTGATCGATACCCATTGCCATCTGGACTATCTGGACATTCCCGAGATTGTTGGGGGAATTCCCGGCGCCTTGCAGCGTGGCCGGGCTGCGGGTGTGTCGGCCATTGTTGTGCCCACGGTGAGCCCTGCCAATGTGGAGCGTGTGGTGGCCTTGGCCGATCGGGAGCCCGAGGTCTATTTCGCATTGGGCATCCATCCCATGTATGTCCAAGAGCTGAACGACAGTGCGCTGACCGAGATCGAAAATGCATTGGACCGCTATCGGCACCACCCCAAACTTGTCGCGGTCGGGGAGATCGGATTGGATCATTACGTGCCGGGATTGGATCGGGACCGCATGCACAGATTTTTTATTGCCCAATGCACGATGGCCAAAGACTGCGGGCTGCCTGTCATTCTTCATGTGCGAAAAGCACAAGACCAGGTGCTTGCAAGCCTGCGTCGCTGTCGTGTTACACAGGGCATTGCCCACGCCTTTAACGGGAGCCATGTGCAGGCCAAGGCATTTATCGACCATGGGCTTGTGCTGGGCATGGGCGGCGCGATGACATTCACACGCGCATTGCAGATCCGTCGGCTGGCTGCGGAGCTCCCGCTGGAGGCATTGGTGCTGGAGACAGACTCTCCCGATATAGCGCCGTCGTGGAAGCCTAAAGGCGAGTTAAACGAGCCGGCAGAGTTATCGCGCATCGCCGACTGCTTGGCTGCACTTCGCGGCATGTCAGTGGATCAGGTTATTCGCGCTACAGCGGCCAACGCGCGGCGCGCGCTGCCAAGACTCGAGCATCCGTCGTCCCGCTAAACCGGCTGCACGGTTGTGATTTCGTTTGCGCTGGGCGTGCTGGCCGGTGTTGGCTGGCTTCAGACCCGTGCCCATCTGCCGGCTGTGCAGAGCCTCTTGCCCTGGGCCGGCCTTGTGGTGGTGGCATGCGGCGTCTTGGCGTGGCGCATCTCCCGTGCCCAGGCCCGAGTGTGGCCCACCATTGCGCGTAACGTTCTGCAAACGTTCGTGGCGTTGTTGTTCGGGGCAACCATCGGGCTGGTATGGGCCGCACACACCGCCCACCATGCACTGGCCAGTCGGCTATCGCAGGACTTGGATCAACAATCGGTATGGCTCGATACCGTGATTGAGGATCTGCCGACACGGCATGATCGCGGCTGGCGATTCGAGGTGCGCGTGAAGGCCGCAGCAGTCGACATGGATGGCGACATCATCCATGCGTTTCCTGCCCGCGGCGTCGTGAATTGGTATGGCACCCCTAACGGGGGCATTCCAGAGGCGCTGCATCCCGGTGAGCGCTGGCAGTTGCAGGCCAAGATCAGGCAGCCCGCGGGCACCTTGAATCCATCAGGCTTTGATGTCGAGGCCTGGATGTTGGAAAAGCGGCTTGGATTTACGGCGACCGTGCAGCAGGGCCGATCCGTGCCGGCACCTCGCTTCATGGGCCGTGAAGCGACAGGGCTTCAACGCATTGATATCTGGCGCGATCAGATTCGTCGCCTTATTGCAGAGCGTATCTCTGCCGACTTGCCACGTGATGTCATCGCGGCCTTGGTGGTGGGGGACCAGCGGGCCATCGACACCGCGTCGTGGGCATTGTTTCAGCGCACGGGCGTCTCGCATCTGATGAGCATTTCTGGGCTCCACGTCACGATGTTTGCCGCGCTTTTAGGGTGGTGTGCGGCAGCGCTCTGGCGTCTGGGCTGCAGAATGGGTGTTGCCGCAGGGTTGTGGGTTCCTGTGCAGTCGGTGCGCGCCTTGGCAGCGGCGTTCGGCGCCCTGGGGTATGCCTTGATGGCCGGCTTCGCAGTGCCGGCCCAACGCACGGCGGCCATGGTGATCATCGTATGCGCTGCAACGGTGTTAGGCATTCGCGCAAGCCCGTGGGCCGTGATCGCGTGTGCGCTGCTGGTGATTGTCGTTGCGGATCCCATGGCGGTCTTGGCACCCGGATTCTGGCTCTCGTTTCTGGCGGTCGCGTTTCTGTTTTCGTTGCCCGAGGTCCAGCGCCGATCCCGAGGCGTCGCATCGGATTCCTCGACAAAATCACCCGTGCTTGGGCGCAGGATGATGCAGAGGATCCGGCCGTTGATTGACATCGCACGTTCGGCTGGCCATGCCCAGCTGGCCATTACCTTTGGTCTGCTCCCGGTTACGGTGCTGTTGTTTCAGCAGGTGATTGTGGTGGGTCCTCTGGCCAATGCGTTTGCGATTCCTTTGGTCAGTTTTGTGGTCACGCCGTTGGCAATGCTTGGGACCGTGGAGTCCATGTGGTTTTCGTCGTCACTAGGGCTCACCTTGGCTGCGTACGCGCAGGCGCTGTGTGAGCAGGGGCTGCATGCCGTTGCGGCGCTTCCGTTTTCGGCGATCGATTGGCCATCTCCGGGGCTGATGCGCGTTGCGGTTGCATCGGCGGGAATGGTGATCGTGTTCGGCGGCGTGTGCCGAGGCCGTGCTTTCAACTACCGACACCTCGGTTGGCTTGGGCTGCTTGCGCTGTGGGGTGTTGCACCCACAGCACCGGCAGCGGGCACCATGCGTCTGCATGTGATGGATGTGGGTCAGGGGTCTTCTCTTTTGGTGCAGACCCACGGCCATGCATTGTTGGTCGATCTCGGGCCTGCCTTTGCCGCTTCCGATGCAGGCGCTCGAGTGATTCTTCCCGAGTTGCGTCGGCTGGGTGTGCGCGCCTTGGATCGTGTGGTGGTGACCCACGCGGACCGTGACCATGCCGGTGGTCTTGCATCCGTGGCCGCGATGATGCCGATCCGCGAAATGATGGCTGCTCGTCCTGAGCAGATCACGCCCTTGATGGCAGGCGTCTCCCTTGGGGCTCCCGTGCCCATTCGTGCATGCAGCGTTGGCGATGGGTGGCAGTGGGATGGTGTTCGTTTTGTGGTGCTGCATCCGTTGGCTGGCCGTCTGATGACCAAGGACACCAATGCCGACAGCTGCGTGATTCGAATTGAGGCATCCGACGGCTCAAGTGTTCTCGTTACAGGCGACATTCCGAAGCGCTCCGAACGTGAACTCGTCGATCGCTTTGTGGGGCTTATGGACCCCGAGGACCCCCGGTCGTTGCACTTGATTGGTGCGCGGCTTGCATCACAAGTGCTCATCGCTCCCCATCATGGAAGCAAGACATCCTCTGGCGATGAACTGCTTTGGGGCGTATCGCCTGAGCTGGTGGTGATCCAGGCAGGCTTTCGCAATCGCTTTGGCCATCCGCACGCCGAGACGCTGCAGCGTATTGCCACCTTATTGCCGGGTGCGTCGGTAGCACGCACGGACCTGCAGGGCGCACTAAGGATCGATTGGCCGGCCGGGCGTCCTGTGGTGACCGATTTTTGGGCCCATCACCGCAGGTACTGGCACCTGCCGCGCAGGGGCGATTGAGGGGGCGCCTGGCTTAAGAGGTTGGCACGGTCCATGCTTAAACGTGGCTATGGTGACGCCGACTTCCCACCCTCTGCCCGTTGATGAGATGTTTGCCGACCCGCCGCACGGCTGGGGCAAGACACCCAAGCCCCATTGCGAGACGTACTGGCGCTGGCTCTCGGCGCAGGCCCCCGAGGCCTTGGAGCGCGCCAAGGTCGAGGCCGATCTTTTCTTTCGTCGTGTGGGTATCACGTTCAATGTGTACGGCGATGAGGCCGGCACTGAACGGCTGATCCCGTTTGATTTGATCCCGCGCATTCTTGCCGCCGATGAATGGCGCACCTTGGAAAAAGGTCTTCGTCAGCGTGTGACCGCATTGAATCGTTTTATCCACGACGTCTACCACGATCAAGACATGTTGCGGGCCGGCCTGATTCCGCAGGAGCTGATTCTGCGCAACAGCCAGTACAGGCCCGAGATGAAGGGTGTGGCCGTTCCGCGCGACATTTATGCGCACATCAGTGGCATTGATATCGTGCGTGCGGGGGCCGGTGAGTTTTATGTGTTGGAAGACAACCTGCGTGTGCCGTCGGGCGTGTCGTACATGATCGAGGACCGTAAAGCCATGATGCGGCTTTTCCCTGAACTCTTCGCCATGCATCGTGTGGCCCCGGTTGAGCACTATCCCGACATGCTGCTTGCCCATCTGCGTTCGGTCGCACCCAGCGGGATTGACGATCCCACGGTGGTGGTGCTGACACCGGGCGCCTACAACTCGGCTTATTTTGAGCACGCATTTCTCG
>JBDLRC010000029.1:0-3057 GCA_039800265.1 Pseudomonadota bacterium | reverse complement strand
GAGTCCACCGTGGGCTCGGCCCACCGCGACCCCACGCGCATCATGATCGACTGCGGTCTGGCATTAAAAGAAGTGCAGACGCGGTTGGAGCAGCGCGGCCTTGCCATCACCGATCTCGATGCGATTTTTGTGACCCATGAGCACAACGATCATGTGGGGGGTGCTGCGCGGCTTGCGCGGGCGGCCCAGATTCCAGTGCTCACCACCCATGGCACCCGGGCAGCCTGCCCCGACGATTTCTGGTCGGGCGTGCATGTTTCGGAGATTGGCAGCCAGGCCGATATTGCGTTGTGCGATCTTCGGCTGCGTTGTTTTCCGGTGCCGCACGATGCACGTGAGCCCGCGCAGCTGGTGATTGAAGACCTTACCGGCAGTGCTGCCGGCTGTCGGCTGGGTGTGCTCACCGATGTGGGCAAATCCACGCCACACATTGAGCAGATGCTGTCGGGCTGCGATGCGTTGTTTATCGAAGCCAATCACGATGCAACGTTGCTTGCCAACAGCGACTATCCGCCAAGCTTAAAGCAACGTATCGGCGGATCCTTTGGTCATTTGTCGAATGCGCAGTGTGCAGAGTTGTTGTCGGCCTTGGATCAGTCACGGCTTGCACATGTCGTGGCTGCCCACCTGAGTCGGCACAACAACACGCCAGAGCATGTGCGTGCATCGCTTGCACCTGTGGTGCATGCATCGGCTGAGCTATCGATCGCGTCGCAGGCCCACGGCTTCGATTGGATCACGATCGCCCAATAAAAAACGCCAGCAGATGCTGGCGTTTTTTGTTACGACGGTGTTCTGTCGTTGCGAAGAATACAAATTACTTCTTGGCTTCTTCGGCTTTGGGTGCTGCGTCAGCAGGCTTTTGCTCGGCAGCGGGTGCGGGAGCAGCAGCAGGAGCAGCAGCTTCTTGTTTCTTACCGCAAGCAACAACGCCGAGGGCCAGGATCATGGCAGCGAGGAGTGACTTCTGCATTTGAGAATTTCCTTAAAAGAAAAAATTTTTAAACAAGAGGAGTGTTTTTCCGAAAGTCCCCCTTCGGGAAAACCCCCTAATCATAAACGATCCAGCCGGCCCGATACATGTCATAAAGCACGCCCCCGCTATCCTCCACGCTGTTTATGGGGTTTAGATGACGTTGGTCGGCAAGTCGGCGTAAACAAATTTTCGATTGGCGCGTTAAGGGCCCCGCAACGGGTTCGCCATTGATAAAAAACCTGTCTTTGAGATAAAGCAGCCGGCAGGCCGGGGCCAGCCGAACCCCCCGTTTGGCCAGTGTCTGCGCAAACTGGGCTGGGGAATGGGGCCGCCGGGGCGGCTCAAACACGGCCTGGGGCGCGGGTTCGCTTAAGACTTCTGCAATGGCTTGGGCAATGGCATCGGGTCCGGGCAGGCTTGTTCTGACCCAACGGGCGAGGTCGCGCACCAGGCGCTCTGGAATCTCGCCGGTTGTTGCCGTGGCGGTCAGCCATGGATCGGACCAGTCGCAATCGGCAAGCCGATCAAGGTGGCGTGCCCAGACTGCATCGGCCAGCGACACGCGGTTAGGCGCCCGAAAGCCGACCGACCAGGTCATGCAGCCTGCGCCGACCGCCGTGCCGCGGTGGGCGACATTGGGCGGCAGGTAGAGCAGGTCGCCCGGGTTGAGCACCCAATCCTCTTCGGCCTGAAATGCCTTCAAGATTTTTAGGGGAACGTCCTCTTCAAGGTCGGCGCAAAACGATTCGGCAATCTCCCAGCGCCGTTGGCCTGCCGCCTGAATCAAAAACACATCGTAGGAATCAACGTGGGCCCCGATGCCGCCACCGGGACCGGCCACGCTTGCCATCAGATCATCAAGCCGCGCTTCCGGAATAAATCGAAACGCATCAAGAAAGCGATCGGCCTTGGCCATGCAGGTGTTCAGCTGCTGGACCAACACGGTCCAGTTGGGGCTGCTCGGCGAGGGAATCTCATCGGCCGCAAAGGGGCCGTGCTGAAGCTGCCAGCCCCCACGTTTGGTCGAGCGCACCATCCGGGCCTCCACCGTGTCGTGCGAGCACAACGCCAAGACATCATCGATCGCGATCGGCGCGAAGTCTGGTGCAAATGCATTGCGCACGAGCAGGGGTTTTTTCTGCCAGTGACGACGCATAAAAGCGTTTGGCGTTAAACCGCCTAGCCATGCCGTGGGCTGATCGGGCTGCGGCGTGGCGAACGCCGTGCCGTCTGTCGTGTGGCGTGCACGCTGTCGGGCACTCTGTTTTGTGGGTTTGGGTGTGCGCATGGTTTAAAACAGACTCATCTGTGGTTTGGCCGGTGCAGCAGCATTAAGCTCGGTCTGCTTTTCCTGTGCGCGGCGCATCACATGATCGGGCAGTCCCGCGAGTCGGGCCACCTGAATGCCAAAGCTTCGGCTTGCCGGCCCGGGTTCGACCTTGTGCAAAAACACCAGGGTGTGCTCATGCTCCACGGCGCCCACATGCACATTGACAAGGCCCGCCACCCGTTTTTCAAGCGCAGTCAATTCAAAGTAGTGGGTCGCAAACAGGCACAGGCATCGGTTGTCTTCCGCAAGTGACTGCGCAATCGCCCAGGCCAACGCTAAGCCGTCCGAGGTCGATGTGCCGCGGCCGATTTCATCCATCAGCACCAGGCTCTGTGCGCTGGCCTGCCGAAGCACCATGGCGGCCTCGGTCATCTCGACCATAAAGGTCGAGCGGCCCCCGGCCAGATCATCGGCTGCCCCGATACGGGTGAAGATGCGGTCGATTTCGCCAATGCGTGCAGATACCGCCGGCACCGGTGCGCCGAGCCGGGCCAGCACCGTGATCAGGGCGACCTGCCGCATGTAGGTGGATTTGCCACCCATGTTGGGACCGGTGATGATCTGCATGCGGGCCGCACTGTCTAGGCGTGTGTCGTTGGGTGTGAAGTCAGGCGTGGTCAGTGCAAGCATCGGATGACGCCCGCCCTCGATCACGATCGCGTTGTCTGCGGTGAGTGTGGGCAGAATCCACTGGTCTTGAGTGATGAAACTGGCCAGTGCGGCCATCACATCCAGGCTGCTTAACGCCTCG
>JBDLRC010000028.1:0-8795 GCA_039800265.1 Pseudomonadota bacterium | reverse complement strand
CGCAGGTACCGGCTCGCCGCAGTGAAAGCACTTAAGGTTCATGGAAGGTGTGCTCCGCCGATGCAAAACGCATCAAACCAGTCCACGGTGACAACATGCGTGATGCGCAGCAAGCCCCACACGCCAAACGCCACGATCAACAGACCTGCCACGCGCCGAACCATTGGATGGCTCAGGGTGCTTGCAGCTGCGTGGGACGCCATGGCCGTGAGCCACAGTGCGGGGACTGTGCCCAGCCCGAAGGCCAACATCCACAGGGCGCCATTGGTGGCCGAACCGGATACGGATGCCGTCACGAGCATGCTGTAGACCAATCCGCACGGCAGCCAGCCCCAGATGGCGCCTGCCCGAAGGGCATTCGTCAGCTGCTTGAATCGGTTGCGACGTTGCGGTGTCTGCGGCACGAGTGTGGCCGTGGCCAGTGGGGAGATAAATTTCCACACCAGCTGTCCCATACGCTCCAGCTGTAAGACACCGCTCCAGAGCTGTGCTACGTGCAGGCCTAAGGCGATCAGAATCAGGTTTGCGGCAATAAAAGCCGCATCGCGAACCAGGGATACAGAGCTCTGGCTTAAAAAGAAACTTCCGAAAGCGCCGACCAAAAACCCCATCGCTACGTAACTGAGCACACGGCCTGCCTGCCACGCAAAGAGTTCGAGCCCACGTTGGGCCCCGGTGTTGTTGAGGTTTTGTCGATTGGTCTGGCCTGCGGCAATGGCCAGGCCCCCGCACATGGCCAGGCAGTGGCCAACCGACCACAGGCCAATGATCAACGCGCTCACCGGAAACGAAGACATGCCGGGATTTTAGAGGCTGCACCCGGGCTACGTTGTCCGAGGGCTGCCAGCAGCCCAATCAAATGGGTAATGGTTGATTTAAGTTGAGTTTGGCCCAGACCGGCGCATGGTCCGAGGGCTGCTCCCGTTTGCGGGGTTCGACATCAACGCTACTGTGCGTGCAGGCCTGTGCCAGTGCTGTGGACAGCAGCAGATGATCAATACGTAGTCCGCGGTTTCTGCGAAAGGCTCCTTGGCGGTAATCCCACCACGAATACAGGCCCTCGGGCTGATCGTGCAGTCGAAACGCATCGCGTAACCCCAAATGCAGAAGCGCTTGAAAGTGCTCGCGCTCTGGGGTGGAGCAGAGGACCTGTTCGCGCCATGCCTCTGGGTCATGAACATCACGGTCTTCCGGCGCAATGTTGTAATCGCCCACGATCGCCAGCCGTGGCGTCTCGGCCAGTTGCTGTTTCACATACGACGTGAGTGCGGTAAGCCAGCGCAGCTTGTAATCGTATTTATCGGTGCCTACAGCCGCCCCGTTGGGCACATAGGCGCTGATGAAGCGGAATGCCTGTTCCGGTGTCTCCAGTGGCGTGAGCGTTGCCCCAATCAGTCGTACCTGATCATCGGGAAACAGTGGGTTGTTGACCACCACATCGGCAGGCTCGGCGAATCGGCTACGTTTGGCAAGGATCGCCACGCCGTTGTAGGTGGGCTGACCGGCGTAGACCACGTGATAGCCTGCCGATTCAATCTCGGCCCTTGGAAATTTGGCATCGATCAGCTTTGTCTCTTGAAGGCCCAGAGCATCGACGTCGCTGCTGGCCAGCCATTCCAGCACATGCGGAAGGCGCACGCGCAAGGAATTGACATTCCAGCTGGCCAGTGTGAAGGACATGGTGTTGAGGGGTTGGCTGCGATCAGCGCACAGGCCCGCTACAGCAGCCCGTTGTGCCGCAGCAGCGGTTCGACCTGTGGCTCGCGCCCGCGAAACGCCTTAAACGATTCCATTGCAGGCCGTGAACCGCCCACCGAAAGCACTTCTTTCCAAAACCGCTCGCCGACCTGGGCGTAGCGGGCGATGCCTGCTTCCTCAAATGCGGCGTAGGCATCGGCCGAGAGCACCTCGGCCCACTTGTAGCTGTAGTAGCCGGCCGCGTATCCGCCTGCAAAGATGTGGGAGAAGCTTTGCGCGAATCGGTTAAACGATGGCGGAACCAAAACGGCTACCTGCTCCCGGATGGTCCAGAGCATTGCTTCGATCGCTTTACCGACCTCTGCAGCGGGGGAATCTGCAGCGGGTTTCAGAGCCTGGTGAATATGCATGTCAAACAACGAGAACTCCAGTTGCCGGAGCATGAAGAGCCCGCTTTGAAAGTTTTTCGCGGCGATCATCTTGTCAAAGAGTTCGCGCGGCAGCGCTTCACCTGTCGCGACATGCGCGGTCATGTGGGTCAGGTTCTCCCACTCCCAGCAGAAGTTCTCCATGAACTGGCTTGGCAGCTCCACAGCATCCCATTCCACGCCGTTGATGCCCGAGACCTCGAGCTCGCCCACGCGGGTGAGCAGGTGGTGCAGGCCATGACCAAACTCGTGAAACAGTGTGATGACATCGTCGTGGGTCAGGGTCGTGGGCTTGTCGCCGACCGGAGGGGCGAAGTTGCAGTTCAGCAGTGCGATGGGCATTTGCAACTGCGTGCCCAGCACGCGACGGCCGCGGGCATCGTCCATCCAGGCGCCGCCTCGTTTGGTGCTGCGGGCATAAAGATCAAGGTAGAGGTGGCCTATCGTGGTACCCGATCTCTGCACTTCAAAGAGCTGCACATCGTCGTGCCATACCGGCAGCGGCGCAAGGCCAATCACCGGCTTGATGTCCACATTGAATAAGGTGGACACCACGCGGAACAGACCCGACAACACGCGCGGCAATGGGAAGTACTGCCGCACCTCGTCTTCCGAGAACGCGTAGCGTTTTTGACGAAGCTGCTCGCTGGCATAGGCTACATCCCAGGCCTGAAGGTCAGCGATGCCAAGCTCATCACGCGCAAATGCGCGCAGCTCGCGCAGGTCTTTCTCTGCGGCCGGCCGGGCCTTTTTCGCCAGGTCGTTCAGAAAGTCGATGACCTGTTGAGGGCTGTCGGCCATCTTGGGGGCCAGTGAAACTTCTGCCGCGTTGGCATAGCCCAAAAGTTCGGCCTGCTGTTGGCGCAGTTTAAGGATCTCGCCCATGACGGGGCCGTTGTCGTGCTCGGGGCCTTCTGTGGCGATTTCAGACGCACGCACGGCCTGCTTTCGGTAGATCTCTTCACGCAGGCTGCGGTCTTTTGCGAATTGCATCACTGGGCCCGTGCTTGGGTGCTGCAGAGTAAAGACCCAGCCGTCGAGTCCGCGTTTTTTGGCCTCGGCCTGGGCCGATTCCAAGGCGTAGCCGGGCAGGCCGTCTACGCGTGCGCCATCGGTCACGTGCACGGTCGTGGCGTTGGTGGAATCAAGCAGTTGTTCCGAAAATTTCTGATTCAGTTGCGCGAGCCGGGCCTGAAGCTCTGCAAAGACTTTCTTCTTATCGTCGGGCAGTTCAGCGCCGCCTAGGCGAAATGCGCGAAGCGAATTTTCCAATGCGCGGTGTCGGGCACGCAGGGTGTCGTCGTTGGCCGCGATCGGCGTTTGCGTGATCTGTGCAAACAATGCCTTGGTCTTGGCGAAAAGCGCTGGGTCCTGGGCAAGCTCGGTCCAAAATGCGGTCACTTCGGCCAGGCGGCTGTTGGTGGCCTCGCGCCATTCGGGCGAGTCCATCACGCCTGACATGTGGTGCACGGCACTCCAGGCGCGGCCAAGGCGCTCTGTCGCATCGGTCAGCGGATCCATGACCGCCTCCCACGACAGGGGGGTCTCCGGTGCGGTGACGCTGGCCAGGCGCTCACGGGCCTCGGCGAGCAATTGGTCAATGGCGGGCGCTACCTGATCGGGCTGGATCAGGTCATAGCGGGGAAGCTGCTCACGCTGGAGCAATTCATGCAAGAAGGGATTGTTCATAACGGTGGAAGTTGGAGTCGGCGTTCAGCAGATTCAAGGGTGTTAATCAACAGCATGGCAATGGTCATGGGGCCCACGCCGCCGGGCACCGGTGTGATGGCGCTCGCCACATGAGCTACCGCTTGGAAATCGACATCGCCGCAAAGTTTCCCGTCGGCTGTGCGGTTAATACCCACGTCGATCACGATGGCGCCAGGCTTGACCATATCGGCTGTGATCATGCGTGGCTTGCCGATGGCGGCGACCAGAATATCGGCGCGTCGTGTGTGCTCCTCCAGATGCTGTGTTTTGCTGTTGCATAGGGTCACGGTGGCCCCCTGGGCCAGCAGCATCATGGCCATCGGTTTGCCGACAATATTGCTTGCGCCCACGATCACGGCATTCGCTCCCCAGATCTTGGCCTGAATCGATTCCAACATCTTCATCACACCGTAGGGCGTGCACGGCTGAAACAGGGGTTTGCCCGTCATCAGCGCGCCGGCGTTGCTGATGTGGAATCCATCGACATCCTTGTCAGGCGCAATCGCCTCAATGACTTTGAAGGTATCGATATGGTTTGGAAGCGGCAGCTGCACCAGAATGCCGTCGACCTGCTGGTCTGCATTGAGTTGATCAATCAACGTAAGCAGTTCGGCCTCGGTCATTGAGGCAGGTTTTTGAATCAGCTGCGATCGAATGCCGGCCTCCTCGCAGGCCTTCACCTTGTTTCGCACATAGACCTGGCTGGCGGGGTTTTCGCCCACCAGCACCACGGTCAGTCCCGGGGGGCGGGCATGGGCTGTACATCGGGCTGCGCGTTGGGCGGCTTGGGCCCGAAAGGTTTTGGCCAGGGCCTGGCCATCAATAAGGGATGCGGTCATAGGGCCTCAATTGGACTTTTCGAGATTATTCCCTTAAAGTGGCGGGCTTGCTTGATTCAGACGCCGTTTAGGTCGACGTAACAATGCAGTAACAACGGGGCTATAGCTCAGCTGGGAGAGCGCTTGCATGGCATGCAAGAGGTCAGCGGTTCGATCCCGCTTAGCTCCACCAGATACAGTGGTCTGAATCACAGCAAATCGGTTCCGCAGGTCCCCTTCGTCTAGAGGCCTAGGACATCACCCTTTCACGGTGAGTACAGGGGTTCGAATCCCCTAGGGGACGCCACTCTTTCTACAGCACCTCGGTCGCAAAGTCGGCCAAGCGCGATCGCTCTCCGCGTTGCAGCGTCACGTGCCCGCCGTGTGCCCAGCCCTTGAACCTGTCGACCACATACGTCAGTCCCGAGGAGCCCTCGGTCAAGTAGGGCGAATCGATCTGGGCGATATTGCCCATGCAGACCACCTTGGTGCCGGGACCGGCGCGGGTGATCAAGGCCTTCATCTGCTTAGGCGTTAAGTTTTGCGCCTCATCGATGATCAAGAATTTGTTGATAAAGGTACGGCCTCGCATGAAGTTCAGCGACTTGACCTTGATGCGGGTGCGGATCAGATCGGCAGCCGTAGAGGCTTGCCATCCACCAGCACCGCTGATGCCGCGGTTGAGCACCTCTAAGTTGTCTTCCAGTGCGCCCATCCAGGGCTGCATTTTTTCTTCTTCGGTGCCGGGTAGAAATCCGATGTCATCGCCCAGTGGCACCGTGGCCCGCGTCACAATAATCTCGTTGTAAATCTTGGTTTCGAGGATCTGTTCCAGCCCCGATGCCAAGGCCAGCAGCGTTTTGCCGGTGCCGGCCTGGCCGAGCAGTGTTACAAAATCCACTTCAGGGTTCATGAGCAGGTTCATGGCGAAGTTCTGCTCGCGGTTGCGCGCCGTGATGCCCCAGACGGAATTTTTGTTGTGCGAGTAATCGCGAAGCGTCCGCAGCACTGCCGTGCGGCCCTGAACTTCCTGCACCAGGGCATAGAGCGGGCTGGGGCCTTCCTCGTACACAAACTGATTGACATGAAATGCCGAACACAGCGGACCGCTTAGGCGATAAAACGTATAGCCGCCTTGCTGCCAGGACTCGAGTTTCTTGCCGTGGCTATCCCAGAAGCCCTCGGGCAACTGCATGGCACCGGAATAGAGCAGGTCGGCGTCATCGATCACCTGGTCGTTAAAGTAATCTTCGGCCGGCAGACCCAATGCGTGGGCTTTGATACGAATGTTGATGTCTTTGGAGACCAACACGACCAGCCGATCCGTCTGCTTGGCCTGCAGGCTTTTCACCACCGCCAGAATTTGGTTATCGGCCTTGCCGGCCTCGAAACCGCCCAGGGAATTGAGGGCGTCACGTTCGATGGGCTGGGTCTGGAAATACAGTTTCCCGGTGGCGTCTTTATTGCCCAGTGCTGCAAGCGGGATGCCGGCGCCGATGGCCGCCGTGCCGTTGCCGTCGTTCGAGATGGCATCGATCAAGGCATCCAGTGATCGCGTGACCTGACGGACATTGCGCGCAACTTCTGACATTCCTTTTTTGTGGTTGTCCAGCTCTTCGAGTGTCGTGAGCGGCAAAAAGACATCGTGTTCCTCGAACCGAAACAGACTCGTGGGGTCGTGCATCAGCACATTGGTATCGAGCACAAAGGTTTTAGCGACATCGGCCGGCGTGCGGCGTCGCGGCTCGCGGGTCAATCCCGAGGAAAGGCTGTATCCCCGTGGCTGCGCGGGGGCAGGGCTTGGCCGGGCGGCGGCCGGTGCAGACGTCATGGCAGTGGGTGTGGCCTTGTACTGCGGGCTCTCGATGGCTTCATCCGCATCTGATGCCGCGTGATCGGCCGCGACCTGCAGGTGGTCGCCTGCCATGGCAGCGGGAAGGGCGGGCTTGCGTTTTCGCGAGGGGCTTGCAATCAAGTCTTTGGTCGGTTGAACAAGGGTGGCGGGCTTGGTGGGGGCCTTGGGAAGCGGCATACGCGGAGGTTCCTTATGTCAAGCGAGCAACGGATGAATAAACCAGGTGAGGCAAGATCGGTTCGGCGGGGCGGGCTGCTTCATCTGAACAGCAGCACTGCAACGGTTTTGCGGCCTTCTGCGGCCAGCAGATTGAAGGTACGGCAGGCGGCCGCAAGGCTCATGCATTCCACGCCCACCCGAGCGGATTGCAGAGGCGCCAGCACCTGGGGCCCTAGGAATACCTGCCGCTCGCCCGTGCCGACCAAGACGACCTCGGGCATATGGGCGGCCACCTGCTCAAGATGGGCCGCAGTAATGGTGGACACGGTGGCGTCGTTGAGCGGTGTAACCCCCTGCTCGGGGTGAAGAATTAGGGGCTGGTCGTGGCGCTGGCCGTTGACTTCGATGTAGCCGGGGCCGTAGGCGTTGATCCCATAGGCGCCGCCAGAGGACTGCGGCGTGAAGGTCGTGGTCATTGGTGACAAGGCCATCGAGGTGAAAGCCTAACAGGTTTCATGCCGTTTTTTGCAAACAGCCTGCTCGGTTAAAGTTAAGGTTTTTCCCGAAGTCGTGTGCCCAACGCCATGAAGCCATTCCCAAGAATCCAGCGCCTGCCGCCCTACGTGTTCAACATCACCGGGGAGCTGAAAATGGCGGCCCGCCGCCGTGGCGAAGACATCATTGACATGAGCATGGGCAATCCCGATGGCCCCACGCCCTCGCACATTGTTGAAAAGCTGGTGGAAACGGCCACCAAAGAGCATACGCATGGCTATTCGGTCTCCAAGGGCATCCCCCGCCTGCGTCGCGCCATCTGCAATTGGTACAAGAACCGCTTTGACGTGGAGCTTGACCCCGAGAGTGAGGCCATTGTCACCATCGGTTCAAAGGAGGGGCTCGCCCATTTGATGTTGGCCACCCTTGATGCCGGCGACACGGTGTTGGTACCGAACCCCAGTTACCCCATTCATATTTATGGCGCCATCATCGCGGGTGCGAACATACAGTCGTTTCGCATGGGCAGCGGACTGGATTTTTTTGAAGAGCTCGAGCGCAACATTCGCGAATCCATTCCTAAGCCCAAGATGATCATTCTGGGCTTTCCCAGCAACCCTACAGCCCAATGCGTGGAGCTTGATTTCTTTGAACGCATCATCGCGCTGGCCAAGCAGCACGATATTTTGGTGGTGCATGACCTGGCGTATGCCGACATTTGTTTTGATGGTTTTAAACCGCCATCGATCATGCAGGTGCCCGGTGCACGCGACGTGGCGGTGGAATTCTTCACCATGAGCAAGAGCTACAACATGGCCGGATGGCGTGTGGGCTTCATGGTGGGCAACAAAGAGCTGGTGAGTGCGCTTGCCCGGATCAAGAGTTATCACGACTACGGCACGTTCACGCCGATTCAGGTCGCCTCCGTCATTGCCCTGGAAGGTCCCCAAGACTGCGTCGAAGAGGTGCGTCAGCAATACCAGTCACGCCGTGACGTGCTGTGCAAGGGGCTGCACGAGGCCGGATGGGATGTGGAGATTCCTAAGGCATCCATGTACATCTGGGCGAAGATTCCTCCGGCCTACGCCGCCATGGGTTCGCTTGAGTTTGCTAAAAAATTACTCCTCGAGGCCAAGGTGGCTGTTTCGCCGGGCATCGGATTTGGGGAATACGGCGATGACCATGTGCGATTCGCATTGATTGAAAACGAACAGCGCACCCGGCAGGCGGTGCGTGGGATCAAAGACATGTTTCGAAAAGATGGACTGATTGCGCCGCGAGCGCCACAGGGAGAGGCGGCATGAATTCAGCAGCGCATCCGTTGCGTGTCGGTTTGGCGGGCCTTGGCACCGTCGGCGGTGGAACCTGGACGGTGCTCACCCGAAATGCCGACGACATTCGGCGACGGGCGGGCCGCGCAGTGCAGATCACCGCAGTCGCCGACCTGGACGCCGAGAAGGTCAAGGCCATGACCGGCGGCAAGGCCCGTTATGTGCCGGACGCCATTCAGCTTGCCCGAGATCCCGAGGTCGATGTGGTGGTCGAACTGATTGGCGGCTATGGGTTTGCAAAAGACTTCGTGATGGAGGCTATCAAGCACGGCAAGCATGTCGTCACGGCCAACAAGGCGCT
>JBDLRC010000027.1:0-9707 GCA_039800265.1 Pseudomonadota bacterium | reverse complement strand
AGACGTAGCCTTTGAGGTGAATGGTGCATACCGTTGGCCGGGGAAGGGGGCTGGGGTGGCCGCACTTGATGGCAGTGTGCTGCGTGCTGAGCCTGCCTCCATTCACCGATATGTGCCTCTCGATGTAGGCCAAGAGACACGCACTTGGCTGCGTGAATCGTTGCTACCGTCAAAGGCCTACACCGCCCGTTTTGAGTTGCATGGCCCCCTCGATCAGTTTCCATTTCGTAACGATTCGGCGAGCCGTTTTGTGGTCCGGGCCCAGGCTGCAGAGGCGCGGCTGCGCCCTGCACTTGGGTGGCCAATCATCTCCAATATTCGGGCCGATGTTGAATTCAACAAACAGACGTTTCGCATCAGCGCAAAGGGCGCGCGGCTCAATGACATGGAGTTCTCGGACATCGAAGGAAACATCAATGACCTTGAGTCGAATCGTCCGATCTTGGTCCTCAACGGCGGGCTCAGTGGTGATGTGCAAAAGCTGATCGATGCTACGAATCAGTCCCCCCTGCGGCGTACCCTGCGTGAAGCAACCTCGGAGATGAAGGGCAAAGGTCAGGCCAATCTGTCGCTTGCACTCGCACTCGATTTGGATAACACGGACCGCTCGCTGGTGGATGGCAAGTTTTCGCTCTCGCGGGGTGTGATTCGTCTCTCCGATGCTATGCCGGAAGCGACGGTGGCCAGCGCCGACGTGGGCTTTCATCAAAACGGCATTCGCACGTTAAGTGTGCAGGGCCAGGCCTTGGGTGGTGCATTTCGTGCGACCTCCAAAACGCCCGCGTCTGCCTCGGGCCTTGTGGTGGAGATGGAAGGACAGGCGACTGCTGCAGGCCTGGAGTTATGGGCCGAACAGGCATTGGGCGTGTCGTTGGATCGGCTCTTCACCGGGGCCACCCGTTACAGTGCAACCGTAGAGTCCAATGCAGGGGTTACGCGCGCGACTGTGCGTTCCTCGCTCGAAGGTCTGGGCAGCGATTTTTTCGGACCGCTGAAAAAACAGGCCAGAGAAAACTGGGGCCTGCGTGTGGATGTGCAGCAGGCCGCCTCGAATGCCGGCCAATCCGCTGGCGAGCAGTCGTGGACCATCACCACGGCGTCACAGGCATTAAGCGCGAAGATCAGCCGTGCGGCATCTGGCCGGCGTGAGACGCTGATTGAGCTTGACGCTCCGCGCATGGCGGGTCAAATGAAATGGATTCCTGCACGGGCGCAAAATGCCGCGCGCACCAAAGCCGCCTCGGTGACGCGGCCGGCATCGGCGGTGCTTCAGGCACGACTGCAACGGCTGTGGCTCGATCGATCGGCCGATGGGCAGGACAGCGGGCAGGCCGAGTCCAGCGATCACATTGCACAAGACTGGCCGACGGTCGATCTCTCGGTGGACGATTTTCGTGTCGGCGAGCGGGCCTGGGGCAAGCTGGAAGTGCAGGCAGCACCCGTCGCCGCGACCCGCAGCTGGGAGATCCTGCGCTTTGCGATGACCAGTCCTGAAGCGCAGCTCACAGGCCAGGGCCAGTGGGCCATGATGGGTCCTGCCGGCCGAGGACCAAGGCGCTCACGCACCGCCTTAGACCTCGAGCTTCAGGTCAAAAACGGTGGGGCCCTGCTCGCACGTTCCGGCTATCCAAAGGTGGTTCGTGACACCAGCGGCAAGATCGACGGACGCCTGAATTGGCCGGGCTCACCCTTGGATTTTGCCGGCGCAAACTTAAGCGGCAATCTCAGCCTTAACCTGGAGCAAGGCCAGTTCCTGAAGGCTGAGCCCGGTATTGCACGCCTTGTTGGTGTGTTGAATCTTCAGTCGCTACCACGGCGAATCAAGTTGGACTTTCGCGATGTGTTCTCCGAGGGATTCACCTATGAACGTATCCGTGGCAATCTCGAATTCAACAACGGACAGGCCAGCACCACAAACCTGCGCATCATTGGGGTGCAGGCATCGGTGCTGCTCGAGGGCTCTGCGAATGTGCGGGCCGAGACACAAGATCTTCGGGTGCTGGTGCTGCCCGAGGTCAATGCCGGGCTGGCGTCGCTTGGCTACGCGGCCTTGGTGAATCCTGCAGTGGGCCTTGGCGCGTTTATTGCGCAGTACATTCTGCGCAACCCTGTGCGTGAACTTCTGTCGTATGAGTACCATGTGACCGGGTCGTGGGATGATCCAAAAGTAGAGTCGGTGAAACGCGAGATGCGCTCTGACGGGCCTGAACTCTCGCCTTCGGAGAAACAATGACAACCTCGATGGTCGTGGCTGCGGTGCAGATGGTCAGCACCCCGCGGGTCGATGAAAATCTTGAGCGCATGCGCTACTGGGTCGCGGAGGCGGCCCGGCAGGGTGCCGAGGCTGTTTTATTGCCAGAGTATTTTTGTCTCATGGGTGCTGAAGATGTCAAGGTTCGCCATCGTGAACCCCATGGTGTTGGGCCACGTGCACCCATCCAGCGTGCGCTCTCTGATGCTGCACAGGCCCACGGGGTCTGGCTGATCGGAGGCACCACGCCACTCGAGGCTTCCACGCCAGAGCGCGTTCGAAATTCGGTGCTGGTCTATGGGCCCGATGGCCGCGAGCACGCTCGCTACGACAAGATTCATTTGTTCGCATTTCAGCGGGGCGCAGAATCGTATGACGAATCCCGCACCATTGAGCCGGGTGCGCAGCCCGTGGTCTGTGATCTGCCTCTGGGCCGTGTGGCTTTATCGGTCTGTTATGACCTGCGATTCCCGGAGTTGTACCGCCGCCTCGCACCGCTTGATCTGATCGTGATGCCTGCGGCATTCACGTACACCACGGGCCAGGCCCACTGGGAGCTATTGCTGCGGACGCGGGCGGTTGAAAACCAGTGCTATGTGCTGGCCAGTGCCCAGGGTGGGCGTCATGAGAACGGCCGCCGCACGTGGGGCCACAGCATGTTGGTCGACCCGTGGGGCGAGATTGTGGCGCAGCATGCTGAGGGCGAAGGCCTGGTGATCGGCAGGGTGGATCATGAGCGTGTGGCCGAGATTCGCCTAAACTTACCTGCGCTCGGCCACCGAGTGCTTTAACCCTTTTTTATTCTTTGATGTGATCGATCATGAAGCCTGCCGACAGCGCAATTGCCGCCCTCTCCACCGCACAGCAACTCTTGCTGGAACCGTATGGTTTAAGCGAGGCCCATCTGCACCGCGCATTGGCAGAGATTTTTGCCCACCGCGTGGATTTTGCCGATCTGTATTTTCAATACACCCGCTCGGAGGCCTGGAGCCTTGATGAGGGCATCGTCAAGAGCGGTAGCTTCTCGATTGATCAGGGTGTGGGCGTGCGTGCCGTATGCGGCGAGAAAACGGCCTTTGCCTACTCTGACGTGCTCAGCCCCGAGGCCCTGATGGAGGCGGCCGTCACTACGCGTGCGATTGCACGTGCCGGCAATGCCGCCAAGACCAAGCTCCGACCCTCGTCCGCCTTGTCGGTCCCACCCAAAATTCTTTACGGTGATTTTGATCCGATCGCAGCCTTGTCATCGCAAGATAAGGTGGATCTCCTTGGCCGCGTTGAGGCGCTGGCAAGAAAGCGTGACCCCCGTGTAATTCAGGTCATGGCGTCGTTGGCGGGCGAGTACGACGTGGTGATGGTGTTGCGTAGCGATGGTGTGATGGCTGCAGACGTGCGGCCGCTGGTACGGCTCTCGGTCACGGTGATTGCCGAGCAACACGGCCGGCGTGAACAAGGTTCGAGTGGCGGCGGAGGCCGACGTGATCTGGCGATGTTCAACGATGCACTGATTACGCACTACGTGGATGAGGCGGTTCGTCAGGCCCTTATTAACTTGGAGTCGCGTCCCGCACCCGCCGGCACCATGCCGGTCGTGTTGGGCCCTGGCTGGCCAGGCGTGCTGCTGCACGAGGCGGTCGGCCATGGCCTAGAGGGCGACTTCAATCGCAAAGGATCGTCCGCGTTTGCCGGCCGAATTGGCGAGCAGGTGGCTGCCAAGGGCGTCACGGTGGTCGACGATGGAACATTGCAAGACCGACGTGGTTCGCTCAACGTGGATGACGAAGGCCATGCCACACAGTGCAATGTGCTGATTGAAGACGGCGTGCTACGAGGCTACATTCAAGACACATTGAACGCGCGGCTCATGAAGGTGGCGCCGACCGGCAATGGCCGTCGCGAGTCCTATGCGCATCTGCCCATGCCCCGCATGACGAACACCTACATGTTGGCGGGCAACGAGGATCCGCAGGCCATCGTTGCCTCCCTCGATCGTGGGCTGTATGCCGTAAATTTCGGCGGCGGGCAGGTGGACATCACCAGCGGAAAGTTTGTGTTCTCGGCCTCCGAGGCCTATTGGGTTGAGAATGGAAAGATCCAGTATCCCGTGAAGGGTGCAACCATCATTGGCAATGGCCCTGATGCATTGACCCGTGTCACCATGATCGGAAATGATTTGGCGCTGGACACAGGTGTGGGCACCTGCGGCAAAGAGGGCCAGAGCGTGCCGGTCGGGGTGGGCCAGCCCACGCTGCGTATCGAAGCCCTGACGGTTGGGGGCACCGGCGGCTAAAATAGCCGTATGGACACAAAAGCACACCCTCATTCGCCTGCGCGCACGGACGATCTCCGCATTCGAGAGATCAAAGAGCTCGCGCCTCCTTCTCACGTTATTCGTGAGTTTCCGATCACTGAACGCGCCGCCCAGGTGGTGAGCAATGCCCGGCAGGCCATTCACCGCATCTTGCATGAAATGGATGATCGGCTGCTGGTGATCATTGGCCCGTGTTCGATTCATGACCCCAAGGCAGCACTCGAGTACGCCAACCGGCTCGCCCAACAGCGCGCATTGCATGCTGGAGAGCTCGAAATCGTGATGCGTGTGTATTTCGAAAAGCCACGTACCACGGTGGGCTGGAAGGGTCTGATCAACGATCCTCGGCTCGACAACAGCTTTGACATCAATCTTGGCCTTCGCACGGCTCGCGAACTGCTGCTGAACATCAACGAACTCAGCCTTCCAGCAGGCACCGAATTTCTGGACATGATCTCGCCGCAATACATTGCGGATCTGGTGTCGTGGGGTGCGATAGGCGCGCGCACCACCGAATCCCAGGTGCACCGAGAGCTTGCCTCTGGCCTGTCATGCCCGGTGGGATTTAAAAACGGCACCGATGGAAATCTGCGTATTGCGATCGATGCCATCAAGGCGGCTGCGCATCCGCATCATTTTCTGTCGGTCACCAAGGCGGGCCATTCGGCGATTGTCTCGACCGGCGGCAACGAGGATTGCCATGTGATTTTGCGTGGCGGTAAAGCGCCGAACTTTGATGCGGCCAGCGTCGAAGCGGCCTGCAAAGAGTCTTCGGCGGCCAACATGGCCTGCCGACTCATGATTGACATGAGCCATGCCAACAGCAGCAAAAAGCCTGAGAACCAATTGCCCGTCTCCGAGGTGATTGCTGCACAGGTGGCCGGTGGCGATGCACGCATCTTCGGTGTGATGGTGGAGAGTCACCTGGTCGGGGGCCGGCAGGATCTGGTACCCGGCAAGGCGTTGACCTACGGCCAGAGCATTACCGACGGCTGTATCGATTGGGATGGAAGCCTAAAAATCCTGACCAACCTGGCCAACGCAGTGAAGGCCCGTCGGTTAAAGGCCCAGTCGTCCAACGGCGGCTAGTCGCGGCTTCGGTTCCACAACACATCGTGGCCGGGGCCGTTGCAGGCCGTGCTGCGATTAAGCACTCTGGCCAGAACAAACAACAGATCGGACAAGCGGTTCAGGTAATGGGGCGCCTCTTGGCGCACCGATGACTCAGTCATCAGGTGAACCACGCTGCGCTCAGCCCGCCGCGCAATCGTTCGGGCTACATGGGCCAGCGCCGAGGCGCGGCATCCGCCGGGCAAAATGAATTCGGCCAGCCGAGGAAGCTGAGCGTTGTAGGTTTCGATGGCCTGGTCCAGTGCAATTACCCGCTGGTGTTTGATCAATTCAAATCCTGGCGTGGAGAGCTCTCCGCCAAGGTCAAACAAATCGTGCTGCACCTCAATCAGTAATGCCCTTAGGTCCTCCGGCAGGGGCTCGGCCAGCAGCACACCGAGGCAGCTGTTGAGCTCATCGACATCACCCATCGCGACAACGCGCGCATGATGCTTGGAGACACGGCTTCCATCGCCCAGACCCGTGGTGCCATCGTCACCGGTGCGTGTTGTGATTACGGAGAGCCTATTGGCCATGGGAGTGAAGGGGTATGTTTCCTCTAGAATGGTCATTTTATCTGTCCAAGCGAGAGACGGACTCACATTTCCATGAACGCACCCCGAGAACTGCACCTTGGTGAACTCCGTTTTGCGGATTTCACTCAGCCGATGAGCGAGGCCAAGCGGGCCCAGGCCGTGGCGGAGCTCGCCAGACTGCTTCCCGAGGATTCGGTGTTGTCGACGCCGGAGTCGTTGCGCCCCTACGAATGCGATGGCCTGGCGGGGTATCGTCAGCTGCCTGCCGTGGTGGTGTTGCCCACCGAGGAGTCTCAGGTCAGCGCAATCCTTAAGCTTGCACATCGGCTTGACATTCCAGTGGTGGCCCGCGGCGCCGGCACGGGCCTCTCTGGAGGGGCCACGCCCCATCGCGGCGGCATTGTGCTCTCGCTCGCGAAGTTCAATCGTATTCTCCGAGTGGATCCGGGCGCACGTCTGGCATGTGTTCAGCCCGGTGTGCGTAATGCGGCCATCTCCGAGGCTGCGGCGCCTTTTAATCTCTACTACGCCCCTGATCCTTCCAGCCAGATTGCCTGTTCGATCGGCGGCAACGTGGCAGAGAACTCGGGCGGTGTGCACTGCTTGAAGTACGGCCTTACGGTTCACAACATTTTGCGTCTGCGCGGCCTCACGATTGAGGGCGATGTGTTGGAGCTTGGTTCCGAGGCGCTCGATGCGCCGGGGTTGGATCTGCTGTCGACCGTGATCGGCTCGGAGGGCATGTTGGCGGTGGTGACCGAGGTTACGGTGAAGCTTGTGCCCAAGCCCCAGCTCGCTCGCGTCATCATGGCGTCGTTTGATGATGTTGAAAAATCAGGCAATGCGGTCGCCAACCTGATCGCGGCCGGCATCATTCCTGCGGGCCTGGAGATGATGGATCAGAAAACCACGCGTGCGGTGGAAGAGTTTGTGCATGCAGGCTACGACCTCAATGCTCAGGCGATTTTATTGTGCGAGTCGGACGGCACGCCCGAAGAGGTCGAGGAAGAGATTGGCCGCATGAAGGCAGTGTTGTCGGAGAGTGGCGCGACCGATCTTCGTGTGTCGCAGTCTGAAGAGGAACGGCTGCGCTTTTGGTCGGGCCGTAAAAATGCGTTTCCGGCCGCCGGACGGGTGGCCGCGGATTACTACTGCATGGACGGCACTATTCCGCGTCGCCGGCTTGGTGAAATGCTGACCCGAATCGCAGAGATGGAACAGAAATACGGCCTGGGCTGCATGAACGTGTTTCATGCTGGCGACGGGAATCTGCACCCTCTGATTCTGTTCGATGCTGCTAAGCCGGGTGAATTCCACCGAGCAGAGCTCTTTGGGGCCGAGATCCTTGAGCTTTGTGTGGAGTTTGGCGGTACGGTCACGGGCGAGCATGGCGTCGGCATTGAAAAAATCAACAGCATGTGTGTTCAGTTTTCGCCGGAAGAACGCATGAGTTTTTTTGCAGTGAAGCGGGCATTTGATCCGGTGGGATTGCTTAATCCTGGCAAGGCCATTCCCACATTGTCGCGGTGTGCCGAATACGGAAAGATGCATGTGCACCGTGGCGCGCTTAAGTTTCCTGAGCTTCCGCGTTTTTGAACATGGCCCATCCTATGTCCGCGCAGGCGTCCGACTGGATCGCTCAGACCGCCGAGCGTATCCGTGCCGCCCGCAGTGCGCAGCAGGCGTTATCCATTGTCGGCCATGGCAGCAAAGGGTTCTATGGGCAGCCGACATCGCAGGCGCCGCACGTACTTGAGACCGCTGCCTATGCGGGCGTGGTGGACTACGATCCCACTGAGCTCGTGGTGGTCGCCCGCTGCGGTACGCCGATCGCTGAACTTGAGTCCGTGTTGGCCCAGTCTCAACAGATGTTGGCGTTTGAGCCCCCACGGTTTGAGGGCCGCGGTACGGTAGGAGGTATGGTCGCTACGGGCCTGTCGGGACCGCGACGTGCGGCCGCCGGTGCGATGAAAGATTTTGTGCTGGGCATGACGGTGCTCGACGATCAAGGTACGCCGCTTCGTTACGGTGGAACCGTCATGAAAAACGTTGCGGGCTATGACATGTCGCGTCTTCACACCGGTGCTATGGGTACGCTGGGTTTGATCGTGGATGTTTCCATGAAAGTGCTGCCCATGCCGCCTGCGGAAGATACACTTGTATTCGATGTCGATGCATCCACGGCATTGGAATGGGTCAATGCTTGGGCGGGCCAGCCGATACCGATCACCGCCACGAGCTGGCAACGCGAAGACGGCCGGGGCCGTCTGCATATGCGTTTGTCGGGTGCGGTGGCCGCAGTGAAATCGGCCAAAGACAAGCTGGGGGGCACGCTGCTCTCCACTGATGCCGCCCAGACGTTCTGGAACGCCCTGCGCGATCAGCGGCATGCATTTTTTCAGCTCAACGCCGATCGCCCTGAAACGCACCTGTGGCGCCTGTCGTTGCCATCGACCACGCCAGACCTGCCGCTGGTATCTGCGTCGCAGTGGATCGAGTGGTCAGGTGCCCTGCGCTGGGTTAAAACGGATCAGCCCGCCGAACAGATTCGTGCCTTGGCCCGTGAGCATGGTGGCCATGCCACGCTGTACCAAACGGTGCGGCCCGAAGCGCGCACGCGGCATGGCGCCTTCACCCCGCTATCGCCTGCGTTGATGAAGATTCATCAACGGCTCAAACGCGAGCTCGACGCCCAGAACATTTTTAATCCCGGACGCATGTTCGCAGGGCTTTAAATCATGGAAACCACTCTCGCTCCGCGTTACCGCGATTTGCCGCAGGGCCAGCAGGCCCAAGAAATTCTTCGGCGCTGTGTGCACTGTGGATTCTGCACGGCCACTTGCCCAACGTATCAAATTCTTGGAGACGAGTTAGATGGCCCCCGCGGCCGAATCTATCTGATCAAACAAATGGTCGAAGGCGCTGAGGTCACGCGCGAAAGCCAGGTGCATCTCGACCGCTGCCTGACCTGCCGCAATTGTGAAACCACATGCCCGTCCGGGGTCGAGTACGGAAAGCTCGTCGACATCGGCCGCGAACTCATGGAGCATCAGGTTGTGCGGCCCGCCCACGAACGGTGGATGCGTTTTGCGTTAAAGGCTGGACTCACATCGTCATGGTTTGCGCCTGCCATGCGGCTCGCGCAGTCGGTACGTGCGATTTTGCCGCGTGCGTTACGCGCCAAGGTGCCGGCCTATCGCGCTGCAGGGCCGCTGCCTACCGCTACCCATGCGCGCAAAGTGATCTTGCTGAATGGCTGTGTCCAGCCGGCCATGCTGCCTGGCATTGATGCTGCAACGGCCCGCGTACTCGATGCGTGCGGCATTTCGTCTCAGATCTTGGGCAACTCCGGATGTTGTGGCGCAATCAAACACCATCTCTCCGATGCTCAGGGAGGACTTACCGATGCCCGGCGAAACATCGACGCCTGGTGGCCCGAGATCAGCAGTGGCCGTGTCGAAGCCATTGTGGTGAATGCGAGCGGCTGCGGCGTGATGGT
>JBDLRC010000026.1:0-2745 GCA_039800265.1 Pseudomonadota bacterium | reverse complement strand
GTGGATCGTGTGAAGGCGGCGATGGAGGGTAAAAAACTGACCGAGCGCACGCGCGAGGTATTGGTGACCTTTGGCTGTGAGATTTTGAAGATCATTCCTGGTCGAGTTTCCACCGAGGTCGACGCGCGGCTCTCGTTTGACACCGAGGCAACAGTGGCCGAGGCCAAGTCGATCGTCTCCGCCTACCAGGCACACGGTATCGACAAATCCCGTGTGCTGATCAAAATTGCGGCCACCTGGGAAGGCATCCGTGCTGTGCGTGAGCTTGAGAAGCAGGGTATAGCCTGCAATGTCACGCTGATTTTTTCGTTGGTGCAGGCTGCTGCCGCTGCGGATGCCGGCGCCACGCTGATCTCGCCCTTTGTGGGCCGCATCAGCGATTGGCACAAAAAAGCCGGTGCGACCTGGACCCATGCATCCGAAGACCCAGGCGTTTTATCCGTCAAACGGATTTACGCATATTTGAAGCATCATCGTTTCCACACCGAGGTCATGGGGGCGAGCTTTCGAAGCAAAGAGCAGGTGTTGGCTCTGGCGGGTTGTGATCTGCTGACGGTGAGCCCGGAACTGCTCGAGGCGTTGCGTTCGATGGATTCGGAGTCGTCATTGGAGCGGGTCTTGGATCCAGCTGCGCCAGCGTCGAATCAGGTGAGCGCGTCGTTGAATACATCCGAGGCCCTCTTTCGTTTCGGGCTCAACGAGGATGCGATGGCCACCGAAAAACTTGCTGAAGGCATTCGACTCTTCGTGGCAGATAGCCGTAAGCTGGATGCAAGGCTCGTCTGATGCTTGTTTACGCCCTCACCATTTTCGTCTCCAGTTTCTTGCTGTTTCTGGTGCAGCCGATCATTGCAAAGCAGATCGTGCCCTGGTTCGGTGGGTCTGCCGCCGTCTGGACCACGTGCCTGACATTTTTTCAGCTCGTGCTTTTGGCGGGCTATGCCTACTCTGACCTCGTGCAAAAGCTTTCCGCAAAACGGCAGACCGTACTTCATATCGCACTGCTGCTGATCAGCCTCGCAGCGATGCCCATCCTGGCGGGCGAGCATTGGAAACCACTTGGTGATGAAGACCCGCTATGGCGGATTCTGGGCTTGCTGGCTGCCACGATTGGCCTGCCGTATTTCATGCTCTCGACCACTGGCCCCCTGATTCAGTCGTGGTTTGCCCGCGAACAGCGTAATCCTGCTGTTGCACAGCGTGCTTATCGGCTGTTCGCCCTGTCGAATTTTGGATCATTGCTGGGGCTGTTGGCGTATCCCTTTGCCATCGAGACCTGGGTGACAACCCGCCATCAGGCCCTGGCCTGGAGCGCGGGTTATGGGGCATTTGTTTTGATCACAGTGATCGTGGCAGTGCGCGCATTGCGCACGTCGTCGGGCGGTAGTAGTGCGGGCACTGCCCGAAACGGCCCCTCGGATGCCCCGGCCGATGCCCCAGAGGCCGCACCCCGTTGGGCTGATGTGGCACTGTGGTTTTCGCTTGCCGCGGTAGCCACCATGTTGCTGCTCTCGGTCTCAAGCCACATCACGCAGAACGTCGCCTCCATTCCTTTCTTGTGGGTGCTACCGCTGTCGCTTTATTTGCTGACATTCGTGATTGCGTTTGAGGGCCGTAGGGGGCAGGGATGGTATCTGCGCGAAAGCATGATGCTTCCCGCCTTGGTGCTTGCCGCATTTATGGCATGGGGCCTGATGACCGACGATGGCATTCTCGACATTGAATACGCCATTCCGCTTTACTTGGCGGGCCTCTTTTTGATTTGTCTGTTTTGCCACGGCGAATTGGCACGGGCCAAGCCGGCCGCGCGTTACCTGACACGGTTTTATTTCATGATTGCTCTGGGCGGCGCGGCAGGGGGCCTGTTTGTGTCCATGGTGGCGCCTCATGTGTTTCCCTTTTATTGGGAGCTTCCCCTGGCCCTGGTCTTGGCAGGCCTGCTGGGCGTCTGGATCGCATTGCGTTCCGTGCAGGGGCCATTGCGGGCCGTATTTTTGGGCGGAAGCCTGATCAGTATCGGCGTCTGTGGTCATTACACGCGCGCATATGTCAGCGACATTGGTTTTGACAGTATTTACGCCGCCCGAAATTTTTACGGCACCTTGCGCATCAAAGAGCGCGTCTATGCCGGTGGCCAGGAGCCTGTTCGGCGGCTCGTGCATGGTGTCATTCTGCACGGACTGCAAGATATGAGTCCGGAGCGCAGACAGTTTCCAACGACGTATTACGGCCCCGATTCGGGCGTTGGTTTGGCGATTGCCGAGGCCGGCCGTCGGCATCCGGCGGGTATTCGCGTGGGCGTTATTGGCCTTGGCGTGGGCACGCTGGCCGCCTATGGGCGCAAAGGCGATGTGATTCGGATGTACGAGATCAATCCACAGGTGATCGATGTGGCCCAGCGGGAGTTCACATACATTTCCGATTCGCCTGCACGGGTGGAGTTCGCCCTGGGTGATGCACGGCTGGTCTTGGAGCGTGAGGTGCCACAACGCTTTGATGTTCTGGTGATCGACGCGTTTTCCAGTGACTCCATTCCGATTCACCTCATGACGCGAGAAGCCCTCGCGGTGTACGCGAAACACATTCAGCCAGACGGTGTGATTGCATTTCACGTGACCAATAGGTATCTTGCGCTCGCGCCGGTCGTCAAGCAGATCGCCGAGGAGGCTGGATTTCAGGTAGCCCTGATTGAAGATGAGCCGCTCAACGATGCCCGCGGTCTTATGGCGTTGTCCGATTGGGTCT
>JBDLRC010000025.1:0-4516 GCA_039800265.1 Pseudomonadota bacterium | reverse complement strand
GGCCTCGTACGTGTCGAGCGTGCCGTGCGAGAACGCCTTGGCCAGGCCGAGGCTGACAATCTGCAGCCCTATGACCTGATCAACAGCAAGCCGATCACGGCCGCCATTCGCGAGTTTTTTGGCTCCTCCCAGCTATCGCAGTTTATGGATCAGACCAACCCGTTGTCGGAAATCACGCACAAGCGTCGTGTGTCGGCCCTCGGACCCGGCGGCCTGACCCGCGAGCGCGCAGGCTTCGAGGTCCGTGACGTCCACCCGACCCATTACGGCCGTGTGTGCCCGATTGAAACGCCGGAAGGCCCGAACATTGGTCTGATCAACTCGTTGGCTCTGTATGCACGCTTAAACGAGTACGGCTTTTTGGAGACGCCCTACCGCAAGGTGGATGACGGCAAGGTCACCGACAAGATCGAATACCTCTCTGCGATTGAAGAGGGCCGTTATGTGATTGCACAGGCCAACGCTGAAATCGATGCCAAGGGCAAACTCACGGGCGATCTGATTTCGGTTCGTGTGAATGGCGAGACCACGCTGTCCACGGCCGACAAGGTCGAGTACATGGACGTGGCACCGTCACAGATTGTGTCGGTGGCAGCGTCGCTGATTCCGTTCTTGGAACACGACGACGCAAACCGTGCCTTGATGGGATCGAACATGCAACGGCAGGCCGTACCTTGCCTGCGGCCCCAGAAGCCGCTGGTGGGCACCGGCATTGAGCGCACCTGCGCAGTGGATTCGGGCACGGTTGTTCAGGCGCGCCGAGGGGGTTTTGTCGATTACGTGGATTCGCGTCGTGTTGTGATCCGTGTCAACGATGCAGAGACGGCATCCGGCGAATCCGGTGTAGACATCTACAACCTGCAGAAGTACACCCGTTCGAACCAGAACACGAACATCAACCAGCGTCCTATCGTAAAACGCGGCGATGTGGTGGCTCGAGGCGATGTGATTGCCGACGGCGCATCGACAGACCTGGGCGAATTGGCCCTCGGTCAAAACATGCTGGTCGCCTTCATGCCTTGGAACGGCTATAACTTCGAAGACTCGATTCTGATCTCCGAGCGTGTAGTTTCCGATGATCGTTACACCTCGGTCCATATCGAGGAGCTGTCGATTTTGGCCCGAGACACCAAGCTCGGACCCGAGGAAATTACCCGCGATATCTCGAACCTCTCGGAAGGCCAGTTGGGCCGTCTTGACGAGTCGGGCATCGTTTACGTGGGGGCTGAAGTCCAGGCCGGCGATGTGCTGGTCGGTAAGGTCACGCCGAAGGGCGAGACTCAGCTCACTCCGGAAGAGAAACTTTTGCGCGCCATCTTTGGTGAAAAAGCATCGGATGTGAAAGACACGTCCCTGCGTGTGCCGTCGGGTATGAGTGGTACCGTCATTGACGTGCAGGTCTTTACCCGCGAGGGTATCGCCCGTGATAAGCGTGCACAGCAGATCATCGACGATGAGCTGCGCCGTTTCCGTCTCGATCTGAATGACCAGTTGCGTATCGTTGAGGCCGACACCTTCCAGCGTATTGAGAAGCTGCTGATCGGCAAGGCCGCCAATGGTGGCCCGAAAAAGATCGCCAAAGGCACTGCGATTGATGCCGCGTATCTGGCCGATCTCGACAAGTACCAATGGTTTGACATTCGCCTGTCGGACGAGACTGCGGCAAAACAGCTCGAGAGTCTTAAAGAGTCGATCGATGCGAAGCGTCACCAGTTCGATTTGGCGTTTGAAGAAAAGCACAAAAAGCTTACCCAGGGTGATGAGCTTCTGCCGGGTGTACTGAAGATGGTCAAGGTGTATCTGGCCGTGAAGCGCCGCCTGCAGCCGGGCGACAAGATGGCCGGACGCCATGGCAACAAAGGTGTGGTGTCGCGTATTGTTCCCGTGGAAGACATGCCCTATATGGCCGATGGCACACCGGTGGATATCGTCTTAAATCCCCTCGGCGTTCCCTCTCGTATGAACGTAGGCCAGATTCTTGAGACCCATCTGGGTTGGGCTGCCAAAGGTATCGGGCAGCGCATCGGCGAGCTTCTCGAAGCACAGGCTGCAAGCAACGAGGTCCGCAAGTATTTGGAAAAGGTCTACAACACGAGCGGCCATCCCGAGGACCTCAAGCATCTGTCCGACAAAGAGGTCGTGGAATTGGCCGCCAACCTGAAAGACGGTGTCCCGTTCGCAACGCCAGTGTTTGATGGCGCTGCGGAAAAAGAGATCCACAACATGCTCGAGCTGGCCTACCCCGACGAGGTGGCTGCACGTGTGGGCCTCACCCAAACGCGTACCCAGGTGCAGCTGCTTGATGGCCGCACAGGCGACCCGTTTGATCGTAAAACCACCGTGGGCTACATGCACATGCTGAAGCTGCACCACCTGGTGGACGACAAGATGCACGCACGTTCTACCGGTCCTTACTCGCTGGTGACCCAGCAGCCTCTGGGCGGTAAGGCACAGTTTGGTGGACAGCGTTTCGGTGAGATGGAGGTCTGGGCCCTGGAGGCGTACGGCGCATCCTATGTGTTGCAAGAGATGCTCACGGTCAAGTCCGACGACGTCGGTGGCCGTACCAAGGTCTATGAAAACCTGGTCAAAGGCGAGCACACCATCGATGCCGGAATGCCCGAGTCCTTCAACGTGCTGGTCAAAGAGATCCGTTCGCTCGGTATCGACATTGACCTTGAGCGCGGTTAATCAGGAGAGAGTGACAAATGAAAGCGCTACTCGATTTATTTAAGCAGGTTCAGCAAGACCAGGTTTTTGACAAGATCAAGATCGGTCTGGCATCGCCTGACAAAATCCGTTCATGGTCCTACGGTGAAGTTAAAAAGCCTGAGACCATCAACTACCGAACCTTCAAACCCGAACGCGACGGTCTGTTCTGCGCCAAGATCTTTGGCCCAGTGAAAGACTATGAGTGCCTGTGCGGCAAGTACAAACGCCTCAAGCACCGTGGCGTGATCTGTGAGAAGTGCGGCGTTGAAGTCACCCTGACCAAGGTGCGCCGTGAGCGCATGGGCCATATTGATCTGGCCAGTCCGGTCGCCCACATCTGGTTTCTGAAGTCCCTGCCCTCCCGTCTGGGCATGGTGTTGGATATGACCCTGCGCGACATCGAGCGGGTGTTGTATTTCGAAGCCTTTGTGGTGATTCATCCCGACAACACGCCACTTAAGCGCGGTCAGATCATGACCGAAGACGATTACCTGGCCAAGCAAGAGCAGTACGGCGATGAGTTTGTGGCCATGATGGGTGCCGAGGGCATCCGTGAGCTTCTGCGTGAAATCGATCTCGACAGCGAGATCACCAAGCTGCGCACCGAGCTTGCCGAAACATCGTCGGAAGCCAAGATCAAGAAGATCGCAAAGCGCCTGAAAGTCTTAGAGGGCTTCCAGAAGTCGGGCGTGAAGCCCGAGTGGATGATTCTCGAGGTGCTGCCGGTGCTGCCGCCCGAATTGCGTCCGCTGGTGCCGCTTGATGGCGGCCGTTTTGCGACATCCGATCTGAATGATCTGTATCGCCGCGTGATCAACCGTAATAACCGCCTGCGCCGTCTGCTTGAGTTAAAGGCGCCTGACATCATCGTGCGCAACGAGAAGCGCATGCTGCAGGAGGCGGTGGATTCTCTGCTCGATAACGGCCGTCGCGGCAAGGCCATGACCGGTGCCAACAAGCGCCCGTTGAAATCGCTGGCTGACATGATCAAAGGTAAGGGCGGCCGTTTCCGTCAGAACCTGTTGGGCAAGCGCGTGGATTATTCCGGCCGTTCCGTGATCGTGGTGGGCCCCACACTCAAACTGCATCAGTGCGGACTGCCCAAGCTCATGGCGCTCGAGTTGTTCAAGCCCTTCATCTTCAACAAGCTGGAGCTTCGCGGTATGGCCACGACCATCAAGGCCGCCAAGAAACTCGTGGAGCAGCAGGTGCCCGAGGTCTGGGACATTCTGGAAGAAGTGATTCGTGAGCATCCTGTGTTGCTGAACCGCGCACCAACCTTGCACCGCCTGGGTATCCAAGCCTTTGAGCCGGTGCTGATTGAGGGCAAGGCCATTCAGCTGCATCCGTTGGTTTGCGCTGCATTTAACGCAGACTTTGACGGCGACCAGATGGCCGTTCACGTGCCCCTGTCGATCGAGGCCCAGATGGAAGCCCGCACGCTGATGCTGGCATCGAATAACGTGCTCTTCCCGTCCAACGGCGAACCGTCGATCGTGCCGTCGCAAGACATCGTGCTGGGTTTGTACTACACCACCCGCGAGCGCGTGAATGGCAAAGGCGAAGGCATGTTCTTTGCCGATGTTGCCGAAGTGGAGCGTGCGTATGGCAACCAGCAAGTCGAGCTAGGCACCAAGATCACGGTTCGCATCAATGAAGTCGACCTTGATCCGGTGACCCGGGCCAAGACGCCTAAGATCACCCGGTACGAAACCACGGTGGGCCGTGCGCTGCTCTCGAAGATTCTGCCTCCCGGCCTGTCGTTTGTTCACATGAACAAGGCCCTGAAAAAGAAAGAGATCTC